>JAKEEV010000407.1 GCA_022616395.1 Planctomycetia bacterium
AACCGATCGCGATGAACAACCTCGGCGCGCTCTACGAAGCGGGTGACGGAGTTCCAAAGGATGAAGCGAAAGCGAAAGAGTGGTACGAGAAAGCCGCGGAGCGGGGAGTGCCCACCGCGCAGAACAACCTCGGCAATCTCTACAGGTTCGGTCGTGGGGTCGATCAGGATTATCTGAAAGCGAAGGAGTGGTACGAGAAAGCCGCGGGGACGGGATTCGCCGCGTCACAGTTCAACCTCGGGGTGCTTTACGATTTCGGTTACGGTGTGACGCCCGACTACGCGAAGGCGAAGGAGTGGTACGAGAAAGCCGCCACGCAAGGCCACGTGACCGCGCAATACAACCTCGGCGTGCTCTACGAGAACGGCCGCGGGGTTACAAAAGACTCCGTGAAGGCGCGGGAGTGGTACGAGAAAGCCGCTGAGCAAGGAGACGCCCTGGCACAGTTCAACCTCGCGGTTTTCTACCAGGACGGGCGCGGGGGTGAACAAGATTATGCAAAGGCGCGAGGGTGGTACGAGAAGGCCGCCAATCAGGGGCACGTTCGCGCTCAGAACAACCTCGGAGAGCTGTATGAATCGGGTCGAGGGGGCACGCGAGATTACGGGAAGGCGAAAGAGTGGTTCGAGAAAGCAGCCGAGAAGAATCTGCCTCAAGCGCAGAACAACCTCGGCCTTCTTTACAAGTTCGGGCGTGGGGTTGATCGGAGTTCCGTGACGGCCAAAGAGTGGTTCGAGAAAGCAGCCGAGCAGGGATTCGCCCCGGCGCAGAATAACATTGGGACGCTCTATGAGACGGGGCTGGGATTTGCGAAGGACTACGCGAAGGCGCGGGGCTGGTACGAGAAGGCCGCCAAGCAAGGAAACGCCGACGCACAGTTCAACCTCGGGGTTCTCTACGATTTCGGTCGAGGAGTGGACCAGGATTTTGCGGAGGCGAAAGACTGGTACGAGAAAGCCGCTGCCCAGGGACACCCCGGCGCCCAGAGCAACCTCGGAGTGCTGTATCACTACGGGCAGGGGGTTCCGAAGGACTACGTGAAGGCGCGCGGGTGGTACGAGAAGTCCGCCGCCCAGGGGCACGCTGAGGGACAATATAGCCTGGGAGTGATCTACGATTTCGGTCACGGTGTCGAACAGGATTACGTGGTCGCGCGCGGATGGTACGAGAAAGCCGCCAAGCAGGGACACGCCAGCGCTCAGAATAACTTGGGCGCTCTGTACGACAACGGAGAGGGTGTCGAACGCGATTATCTCATCGCCAAGGAGTGGTACGAGAAAGCCGCTGCTCAAAAACACATGCGTGCTCAGACCAACCTGGGCAATCTTTATCGCCTCGGTCACGGCGTTGAACGCGATTACGCGAAAGCCAAGGAGTGGTACGAGAAAGCCGCTGCCCAGGGATTCGCCGACGCCCAGTACCAACTCGGCTATCTCTACGAGAAAGGACTTGGTGTTACCAAAGACCTCGATCAGGCTCGAAAGTGGTACAAAAAGGGCGCGGACCAGAAACACGAGGCATCACAGAAGGCGCTCGACCGACTGGACGAGAAGTAGCTCGCGGATCACCACGTGTTGTTGGGCGTTGGGTGCGGAATGGCTTCCGGCAAGTGAGCCAACCCAGCCGGCTAACGCCGGCGGTTCGACACACCAATGTCGAACCGCCGACGTCAGTCGGCTGGGTTGCGTATTCTCCCGCCGCGTCACTTCGCGTGAATCTTTTGTGCGTTTGAAAGCGAATAACCCTGGCCGTCGTCCCCGGCTCAGGACATCTCTTGGGAACAATGCTTGCTTCTGGTTGGGGCACGGACAGAATAGGCTCGTCGGACTCACGCAAGCCCAGCGGTCGAGGATTCGATGCCCGAGCCTGACCCGATTCGTGACCCCGCTCACGATCAGACCAAAGCCACTCCGCGCAAACCCGACCCGAAACCACCCTCGGGCGCGGTCCCCAAACCCACCGCGCAACGGGACTCCACTTCCGATTGGGCTCCCAATGTCACCGTGCGCGAGGAGAAATCCACTTCGCGATCAGACGCGAGCATACCCGCCAAGATCGGTCGATTCGAGATTCGCTCGATCCTGGGTCAGGGCGCGTTTGGCCGGGTCTATCTTGGATTCGACCCGGAACTGGAGCGCGAAGTCGCCATCAAGGTTCCTCACCGCGAAGTAATGATCGCCGGTTTTCATGAGCGCTTTATTCGAGAAGCACGAGCAGCCGCCAACATTCATCACCCCAATGTCTGCCCGGTCTACGAAGCGGGAACGGAAGGCGACTTGCCCTTTCTCGTCATGCACTATGTCGCGGGGCCAACACTCTCGGCCTACATGGCCCGACGCGAAGGACCATTTCCAGTTCGCCAAGCTGTCGTTGTGCTGCGAAAGCTCGCGCTGGGTGTTGCCGCTGCACACGCTCACGGAGTCGTCCACCGCGACCTCAAGCCGCAAAACGTGCTGGTGGACGAAGCCCGACGCGAAGTGCTCATTACCGACTTCGGAGTCGCTCGCGTCGGGAACCAAACCCGGCAGACAGTCGAGGGGACTGTCCTCGGCACGCCCGCCTACATGTCGCCAGAGCAAGCGCGCGGAAAAGTTGAGGAAGTTGGGCCGTTGTCGGATGTCTACACGCTTGGCGTCATCCTCTATCGACTGCTCACCGGCCAGGTGCCCTATCAAGGCACGGTCTACGAAGTGCTCGTTCAGGTGTGGGAAGGCAACCCAAAACCGCCGAAGACTCTTCGCGCGGAACTCGACCAGCAGTTAAACGATCTGTGTCTGAAGGCAATGGCACGCGATCCCAAAAGCCGCTTTCAGTCGGCCCAGTCGCTGGCCACGGCACTCGAACTGTACTTGAAGGCAAGTTCTCTCGACCCATCGGGTGAACGCCTAGCGCTTATAATCCCACCCAAGCCTGCTCCGATGACACTCCCCGCTCCGAGGCCATCGGCTCCGGTCGCTCTGGAATTGTTCGATGCCGAGCCGGTCTTCGATTTGCCAACCTCTTGCCGACCGATGCTCGTCTTCATGCGACTTGTCGCGGAGGCGGTTCTCTCGAAGGGACTGAAGGGACTTACCTTCCGCGTGCGCGATGAGGTTTTCACGCGCTCCATCGCTGACGAAACGCTTCGCCGATACCGTGCTTCCAAAGCCAGCGGACTCAAGAAGATGCTGGAAGTGACCGCCTGCGCCAGCATCGCGGATTCGCAAGCTGCCGCGGCTCAGGCGGCGTGGGAAGTTGCGACCGAGTCGGCGGAAGACGAGCGACTGGCTCTCGAAATGTACCTCGGACAACTTCCCCATTCGATCCGTCAGCCGCTGAAGCGCGCGGAAGACCCAACCGGATCAACGGTTCCTCCGAGCTTTCAAGTTGAATCGCAAACCGCCCTGGCCGAGATTCTTCCAAGGCGCGTTCCGCGCTTTCGAGGAGGTCAACCGCTCCCCGGTCGATCCGACTGGGTGCTTGTCCGATGGCTTGGCAGCGGGGGATTTGGCGAAGTGTGGCTCGTCTCGCATCGCAGGATTCCGAACTGGTACGGAGCGGTGAAGTTTGGTACGGATCTGGCGGCCAGTCAGCGCGTGATACTCCTTCGTGAAGCTCAGCTTGCGGCGCAAGCACTCGACAAGAACCCGCACACCGGTCTGGTTCCGCTTCTGGATACGGAACTTGGAGGCGATCCCCCCTGGCTCATGTACGAGTATGTTGGTGGCGGAGAGCTAACTGATCTCATCCTCGCCTGGCAGCAACTTCCACCGACCGGTCGCGTGCGAGCAGCCATCGAGCGCTTGCGCGAACTGGCCGAAGCCATAGCCGCGCTTCACAAACTCCGTCCGCCGGTCGTTCATCGCGATCTCAAACCCTCGAACATTCTGCGAGACGCGCGCACCTTCCACCTGCGCGTCACTGACTTCGGCATGGGAGGAGCCGCAGTCGATCATCAGGTTGGGCAAAGTCGCGGACCGATGCCGGTGCAACTGCGCGGAGCACACTCGCTTCTGTACGCTTCCCCGCAACAACAACGAGGAGCTCCACCCGATCCGCGAGACGATGTGCATGCGCTGGGAGTGCTCGCGTTCCACATGCTCACCGGCCGACTCACCAGCGCCGTGCCCACGGATTACTACCTGATCTTGAAGCAACTCGGACTCCCGTCAGGGTTGATCCAGCTTCTTGGCGAATGCGCTTCGGCGGATGCAAATCACCGTCCGAAAGATGCTCGCGAACTGGCGGATCGGCTGACGCCATTCGTGGCCCCTCCCGAATCTCTCCCGGCAACCGACAGCGGAACTTCACCCAAACCTGTTATCAAGTTCGATGAAGGGCCGACCAGCAAGACGGAAATCCTCATCTGTCCTGTTTGCAAGGCTCGCCTTCAGGTCTCCGCGGGGCGCACGTCGTTGGTTCCGTGTCCGAGATGCTCGACTCAGTTCCCGCCCGCGGCCGGGCGAGTGACTCTCCCCGTGCGTCCGGTCGCGCCGAGAAACGAGCCTCTCTCGCTCGATCCCGACCCGGAGCCGGAACTGCTTCCGCTTCCGCCTCCCGCTCCGCGACCCAGGAGGAGGAAAGAACCCGAAGAACGAAAGCCCTGGCGGTTGCGCTTGCTCTCTTGCGGGTGCGTACTATTCTTGTGTGGCGCGATGGGCCTTGCCGGTTGGGTGTGGCAAGAGGAGATTACGGAGTGGACGAAAACGTTTCGTCCCGAACCGGTTGAGTTTGAACTGGTCAAGGAGTTCGAGCCGGGCGCGGATGAGGCGAAGGTCTATCAGTTCGTGTCTGACGAATCGTCACTGTTGGTGGTCACGAATTCAAACCCAAAAGACGGAATCGCTGCGTTGTGGGATGTGAAGACTGGCAAGAGGCGCTACGCGCTCAAGAATTGCCCGGCGGACACGGGAGCGAGCCTCGATCCAAAGGGGCTTCAGTTCCGTTACCGGGACGAGCAGTTGGTGGTCTTCAACCGCGACTCGCTCGCGAAGGATAAGGGAGGTGTCTGGAAGTATCAGTTCCTTCCGACGAGCGAGGAAGTTGAGCCGATGATGGTGACTCCGGCCCGAAGGCCGTGGGACGTGAATCAGAACCAGACGCGCGCCATCGGCGAGCCAAAAGGAAGTAAGGTTCCGATGTGGGAAATCTCCACCGGGCGGACGATCACGGAACTTTCCGCCGAGGGGACGAACTTTCGCGGACTCGCGTTCACGCCCGGCGGGCTGTATGTGGTTGGGCTGTGCGATGAGTCTCGTCTGCGCGTCTGGGACAGATACACGGGAGACCTGGAGCGAACCGTGAGGCTCCAGGAGCGGCCCACCTGGGACGGCTCGGAAGTCGCCGAACTGTCGTTTAACAAGGAGTTCACCCGCATGACGGTGACGACGAGTTCGCGGGTGGGAACGTGGGACGTGAAAACCGGGGCCGTTGTGGACCCGATGAAGCCGATCACGGAGGGGATTCCGCTTCAGAAAAAGTACCGGTTACGAGTTGAAACGGGCGGTCGCGGGACGTTCTCGATTTTCCACGACGATTTCACCCTGCGGGCCGCGAAGTTGACCATCCCCGGCGAGAATCCGATCGCCTCGTGGTGTCTCAACGACGACCAGACGCTTCTGGCGGTTTCCAGCCGCCGAAAAGTGCAAGTCTGGCGGCTGAAGTATCCTGTTGCGAAGTGACCGGTTGCGTTCGCGGACCGCGTTTGTGAGAGTACGGTTCTTCAGAGTAGTAGGCACACTCCGTGTGCCGTTCATAGTAGTCATCACGCTCCGCGTGATGGCGAGCGCAGCGAGCGCAGAGAAAGACACATCACGCGGAGCGTGATGACGACTATGAAGACGGCTTTCAGAGTAGTCCTCACGCGGAGCGTGATGACGCCCCGAAGGGGCGGGTTTTGACCTCCCTTGCGGTTGGGGTTGGTCTCAATCGATCGCGTGTTGCGCTTCTGACCTCACGCGGAGCGTGAGGACTACTATGAAGACAACGGCACACTCCGTGTGCCTGCTACTCTGACAAACTCCGCGGTTGTTACATGCTTGGCAGAGGGTTGTATTCCGGGCACAATAGCATGGGTGAATTGGTTCTCCGCTCTCACCACACACCAGAGATGTCCAAGCCAGAAGCACCTGATGATGGGAATCGGGCGAACTCGCCCGGCACGACCCCGGATGTGCGGCTCAGTGCCGCCACAGTCGGGTCGTCCGGGTCCGAGCGCACGGCCCTCCCAACGGCCACCCCACCTCAAATCGGTCGGTTCGTGATTCGCGCGCTGATTGGCGAAGGAGCGTTTGGCCGGGTGTATTTGGGCTTTGACCCGGAACTGGAACGACAGGTTGCCATCAAGGTGCCCAAGCCCGAAGGGCTGACTCCCGAACACCGCGAACGCTTTATCCGCGAAGCGCGAGCAACGGCCCAGATTCACCATCCGAATGTTTGCCCGGTCTATGAGGTCGGCACCGATCACGATCTGCCCTACATCGTGATGTACTACCTGGCAGGCACCACGCTGGCCGCTCACCTCGAGCAGTGGAAGGTGTTGCCTCCCGCTCAAGCCTGCGCGCTGGCTCAACGGCTGGCGCTGGGCATGGCCGCCGCTCATGCTCAAAACGTGATTCACCGCGACCTGAAACCGCAGAACGTGCTCTACGATCCAACTCGTCAGTTGGTGCTCATCACCGACTTCGGACTGGCTCGCATCGGCAATCAGGCTCATGTGACCGCGGCTGGGTCGGTGTTCGGAACACCCCTGTATATGTCGCCGGAGCAGGCGCGCGGAAAGATTGATGAGATCGGCCCTCTCTCAGACGTTTACAGCCTCGGAGTGATCCTCTTCCGAATGCTAACTGGCGAGACTCCGTTCGATGGAACGGTGTACGAGGTGCTGATCCATCACGCCGAGACTCCTCCTCCTCGACCCTCAAGCGTTCGCCGCGGACTTGATCCTCAACTGGATATGATCTGTTTGCGCGCGATGGCGAAAAAGCCCACGGATCGGTTCCCGTCCGTGAGGGTGTTTGCCGAAGCGCTCGGCGACTACTTGCGCAGTGGAGAATCGACCGCCTGGCAGGTGACAGACGAAACCCGCGCTCCCAAGTCGCCCGATCCGCAACCAACTTCTCCCATCCCGCCCCCCTCAAGCAAAACTCCGCGTGGGGCGGGTCCAGAGAGTGGTCGAAAGCCCGCTGCTGCTACTCCTCCGCGTCCGCCGATTCCGCCGGAATTGAGGAAGCCGGACCCGCTCGCTTCTCCCGGTGAAGAACTCGAAGAGTTACCCGCTCGTCGCCGCTCCAGTCGCATGAAGCTACTACTCGGTGTTGGGCTGTTGCTGATCGCTGGTGTTGTTGGCGCAGTGGTGGTGAACGAAGCACTCAAGACGGATTCCCCACCTCCTGACCAGACGAAGAACGAAGAGAACCCGACCGACCCCAGGGAGAAAGACCCCAAGGAGAAAGACCCGAAAGAAAAGGATCCGAAGGAGAAAGATCCGAAGGAGAAAGACCCCAAGGAGAAGAACCCGCCTCCTGTTGACCAGCTCGCGGAGCGAAAGGCAGCGAAGTGGGTGCTTTCGGTCGGAGGAACGCTTCAGATCACTCCGCTGGATGGGAAGGGAGATGGGCTTCGACCAATCACCGAGGAGAAGCAACTGCCGAAGGCATTTCGGGTCTCGGTCATCGCGTTCGCGCACAAGTACGGCCTGACCGATGAGGCTCTCAAGACGAACCTGGTTGGGCTGACTGGCCCGCTTCAGGTTCGCATCGAGTCATGTGGGCAGATCGGCGACGAGGCCATTAAAGCGCTCGCGAGCCTTCCCAAGTTGACCTCGTTGTATCTGGAGAGAACTCCAAGTGTGACGGACGCGGGTCTGGCCGCGCTGGCCGGTCACCCGACCCTGGAACGCCTGACTCTCTTGAGAACAGGAGTCACCAAAGCCGGAATGAAGCATGTCGCGTCGATGAAGGCTCTCACGACACTCAACTGCGACGTGACAGGCGCTGACGAGTGGCTCAAGACCCTCTCTCCGCTCGCCGAGTTGCTGACCGATCTGGAATTGAGCGCGTTCGACGAGTTCCACCTGTCCGAGCGCGGGTTGGTTCACCTGCGCGCATTCAAGAAACTCAAGCGTCTGGCGATGCGCGGACGCGCGATCTCCGATGACTGGCTGGGCGAGATAGGCAAGCTCACCTCTTTGGAAGAGTTGGTACTTGCCAACTCGCGGATCAGACGTCCAGGATTGGCCGAGTTGGTGAATTTGCCGAACCTGAAGTTCCTCAGCCTCGCTGACTCGTTCTTTATCGAGGACGGCGGGATGATTCGCGTCTCGGAGTGCCCGCGCCTGGAAATACTCGACTTGACCGGAAGCGCCATCGGCGACAAGGGAGCGCGTCTGCTCAAGAACTCGGTCTCCTTAAAGAAAATCATTCTGACGAGGACTCTCGTGACCCCGGCGACGATCAAGGACTTGCGAACAGATCGCCCGAACTGGGAATGGATCGACGGAAAAGAGAAGAAGTAACGGGCGAAGTGGCGGTGAAGGCGTTCGCGACACCCCTCGGGCGGTCTTTCTGGGCTAATTTTTCACGTAACGGCCCGGAAAAGTTCTCCGACAAAACTCGTTTTCCGAGACCATTTGGCTGGCTTTTCACGAGCAAACCTCGTCAACTGCACTCCTCACGCCCGACAACTGAGCACTCGCAAGCTAGACTCTTGGCAGATGGCCGCGCATCGGTCAGAATGTGTCTTTGGGAGTTGCTTACCCGTCCCGTGGTGGATCGCCCGATGCCTGAATCAGAAGCCGAAGACCCGACGCGCGAAGCCACTCCGCGACCTGGTCCAGAAACGTTTCGTGAGGGAGAGACTGGTCCGTGGGCCGCGTCCGCGGGCTTCGCGTCGCCGCCCGCGACACCAACACGGATCGGTCGATTCGAGATCCGCGCGATTTTGGGGGAAGGAGCATTCGGTCGAGTCTATCGCGGATTCGATCCGGAACTGGAGCGCGAAGTCGCGATCAAGGTTCCCCACCCCGACGGTCTGACTCCGAGCTTCCGCGCTCGATTTGTGCGCGAAGCGCGGGCAACGGCTCAAATTCACCACCCGAACGTCTGCCCGATCTACAAGGTCGATACCGACGGCGATCTGCCGTATCTGGTGATGCACCTGGTTGCCGGTCCGACCCTTTCGGTGCTTCTGGATCGTCTGCGATCCCCCCTGCCGGTTCGCAACGCGCTTACAATCGCGCGAAAGCTCGCTCTGGGCGTGGCGGCGGCTCATGCGCAAGGCGTGATTCATCGCGATCTCAAGCCGCAAAACATTCTCTACGACAGGGCGCTCCGCGAAGTGCTCATCACCGATTTCGGGTTAGCCCGGATCGGCACCGAAACTCGCATGACGGCCGATGGCGCGGTACTCGGCACGCCCGCGTACATGTCTCCGGAACAGGCACGCGGAAAGGTCGATGAAGTTGGCCCGCTGTCGGATGTGTACAGCCTCGGAGTCATCCTTTATCGGCTGCTCACCGGAGAGGCACCGTTTCGGGGCACTCCGTTTGAGATCATGATTCAGCATTCCGAGACACCGCCTCGGCCGCCCTCAACCGTCCGCTCCGGTCTTGATCCACGGTTGGATTCGTTGTGTCTCAAGGCGATGGCGAAAAAGCCGGAGGATCGTTACCCCTCCGCGAAGGAGTTCGCCAAGGCGCTCGGCGCCTACCTGCGCGCGGCCGAACAGGGGATCGAAACCGGAGCGGTTCAAGAGACATTCGACCTGGATACCAACGAAGCCGGATCGCCGGGGCTGGGCAAGCTTCCTCTGGCGGATGGACCCAAGAGCAGTCAGGCCGGTCCTCCTCCTCTTCCGAGGCCGGATAGCGCCAAAAGTCCAAAGCCGGTTCCTCCTCCTCTGCCGGTTGCTTCTCCGCGTCCGGTTCCGGTTGCTCCGAAACCTGCCCCTCGCCCAGTTCCACCATCCCCAGCGCGCGCCAAGCCCGCTCCTCCCACACCCAAACCACCTTCACGGCCCGCGGTTCGCCGAGAGCCGGTGAAGCAAAAGTCGCGGAAAACAGTTGTGTTGGTGACCGCGGTGCTACTTCTGGCCGGTGTGGCTGTTGGCCTGTTGCTCTGGAAAAAGCCGTGGGAAGAACAGCCGAACGGTCAGGTGGACACGACGAACGGAGAGAAGGGTGGGCCGGACACTCCACCAGTTACGCCACCGATCAC
>JAKEEV010000408.1 GCA_022616395.1 Planctomycetia bacterium
CAGCGTGACGATGCGATTTCACATCCTTGAGCAAATGGGCTTTCACACGACTCAAGCCACGCTGACCGGAACGGTTCAGCCATCGACCGATTCGAGATACCTCGCGGTCGTCCAGGTAACGAACGGGCAGTTGACCGTCCGACTCAATGTCAGTCAGGGTGGAAGTCGCATGGAGGGCACAGTGAGCAACCAGATGACGAACTACCGATCAGCGCTCACCCGCCAGCGGTGAGTTCCGGTCGGTGGATTTCGACCCGATCAACCACCAGCCGAGCGCGAAGAGCGTTGCTCCAACGACGGCGGGCGTGAGGTGCCACAGGTCGTTGTAACCGATCGCGGGGTGAACGAAGATCGCGGTGCTAAAGCCCGCGACTCCTGCCAGAGCCAGAGCTTGCCGGCCAGCTCGGTCTATTTCCCCGCGCCACGCCACGCCCGCCAAGAGCACTCCACAACAACACACCGCGCCGCCAAACCCGGCGCGGTCGTGAGCGATCAGCGGAACCAGTCGCGGGTTGATCGCGTGCAACTCCGCTTGCCCCATTCCCATGAACGCAACATCTTCCGGCACGAAAACGGTCGTCATCCCCACCGTCACGATGGTTAACCCGCCGCCAAGCATTCCCGCGGCCGTGAAGAGCAGCAGCATGCGACCAACACTCCGCCGGTTGCGCCACGAAGTTAACCACGCGGGCCACGCGAACCATCGTCGCCCTTCCAGTTGCCACGCGATGCGCTTCCGAGACACAATCAGCCCCACCAGGAATAGCGGAGCGAGCACACCGGTCGCGACTCCGTGCCAGGTGTCGAGATAACCGTAACCGAGATACGCCAGGAAACTCGCGAACCCAACCACGCCGCTTGCCGCGAGAAGTTCCCAGGCCCAACGCGCTCCGCGAGCCATCGGACCGACCACGAGCCACAGGTACACGATTCCGATTGCGATGAGCGCTCCTCCAAACGCAACGCGGTCGTGAATCATGAAGTGAACGACGCGGCACTCGTTCACCGCGCACAGTTCATGTGGCGTCATGCCCAGATACGCGACATCGTGTGGAAGAAACTCGCCGCGAGCCGCAATGAACAGAGCAAACCCACCCGCCAGAGCAAGTGCAAGCCCCACGACAGCCAGAGGAGGCCGCCCATCTCCAATCAGAAGCGCGGAGAGACCGGTTTCGGTGTTGGAGTCAGGCTGCGGCATGGCGAAACCTACAGGCCAAGCCGAACGATCGGCACTTCGGCCCGGTCCAGATGCGGATCAAGCCGGCGGGCGAGTTCCGGCCAACGGTGGTGAGGAACGGACGGGTACAGATGATGTTCCAGATGATACAGGTGATCGAGAGCAATGAGCCGAATCAGTCGCCCGCGGAACCGCCGCGTTTGTGACAACGGACTGTCACCGTCAGGCGTATGAGGAATGTACGCGGTCACAAGAGGAACGATCCACGTTCCCAGATACGCGAGCAGAACGTACACCAGCGGAACAATCGACCAGGCCACCGCCAACACAACTGCCACAGTCACCAGACTCGCAATTATTCCGCCTTCAAGTACCAACCTCACGCGGTGTGCTGGATAGTGTCGAAATGCCCACACCCATAACCGGAAGAAGAACGTCGGGCCGCTCGCAAGCGCAGAGAGCAGTCCACCGTGAGCCGCGGCGGATTCCGGGTCGTCGGTTGAGTCCGGGTAGCGCGAGTGATGGTTCAGGTGAGCGAGTCGGTACGCCCGCCCACTGCGTAGCATGAGCAGTTCGATTGCCGTCAGGAAGAGGTCATTCCATCGCCTGGATAACCCCAGCGCGCGATGGACGAGATCGTGTGAAATCGAACCGTAGGTGACGAAGCTCAAGAGAACGATGCAGCCGAAAGCGACCGGCCAGACGCCCGCGAATGCAAACCCGAAATACGCAGACACAAGCGCGAACGGAGTGACCAGCGAAAGCGCAATTCGCCAGCGCGGAAGGGCGAGCAAGTCGCGACCGAGTTCGCTCAGAGATGGAAGTTCGGGCTGTTGAACGTGAGCCATCGGGCAATCTCCGCGAGTAGCCTGGGCATACGAACTACCCGCAGAGACGGCCTGAGATTAACAGCACGCAGTTGAAAAGGAGATCGCGGCAGCGCGGACGAAAGCCCGACCGTAGGCCGGGCTTTGGTTCCAGTGTCGAAATGCTGCTTGTGTTGGAGTCCCGGCTTTAGCCGGTCTTCTTGTGTTCAGAACCGGCAAAAGCCGGGACTCCAACCAGAGAGCTCCGCTTCGCATCACACCAGCACGTCTTTGTTGTCGAACTTGCCGTGCATGAGCTTGCGGTAGACGTGCGCGTTGCCGTCGATGATACCCTGCGACTGCTTCAACTTCATGAATGTCTCGGCCAAACTCTCGGTCTCCTCCCAGCGCGTTGGCGGGTCGCCGGCCACTTGACAGAACAGCGAGTGATCGAATTCGGCCTTCGGGTGAACTCTGCCATCGTGGATGTGAACCGTGGGGAAGAACAGGATGCGTTTGTCGGCTCGCGGGAACTCGAAGGCCATCGGGTGAACCTTCTGCTCGCCCTTCTGTGGTTTTTTCAGCTTGAACACCGCGAAGCCGAATCCCTTGTATTGCGGGAGCTTGTCCCAGACGCCTTCAGGCAGACGGAACTGCTTGTCGAGCCGGTCGAAGTCCTTCACCTTCGGCACAAACGACGCGACGAACTTCCCGACCTCCACCACGACAAGCCCGCCCTTGTTCGCCTCCTTTCCGTTCTTGGGAGCCGACTTCGGTTTCGGGAAGCCCTTCACCAGGTCGTCGAAGAAGTCTTCGTACTTCTCCAGGTTGATGAACTTCACCGCGTCCTCGGCGGAGTCCTTCGGAGTCGGAATCGGCAGGATCATCGCGAGATCCTCGCCCGCTTTGAATCGCATGCTGTAAACGAGGAACTGCCGGTTGTCCTTCGACGCACGGGCGAAGATGTTCGTATCCGCGACCACATCGACCTTGCCGGAGAAGCAGCACATGACGAACCCTCCAGAGTGAAGCGATGGTAAGGATTATCGTCGCGGTGAAGTCGAAGTCAAACCGCCGTTACGGAATCAGATCAGCGACCGCGAGCGTTGCGACAGTTGCACCTGCAAGAACCAGCGGCACTGCATCACCGATGCGGTAGTCAGTGCGTGTGGTATAGGCGAGCGGGTTTGCGCTCACCTCCGGGTTCGTGTACACCTCAATCTGTCGATCTGGAATGTTGACAATCCAGTATTCGGGAATCCCTGCGCGAGCGTAGATCTGGGCTTTCGGGCCACGGTCGAGTGCCAACGAGGAATCGGCAACCTCGATCACAATGCCAAAATCAGTCTCATTCGGGTGACGATGGTCGAACGTTGCATCTGTTCCCCGAATTACCGCACCGTCTGGTTCCGGTTCGCTGTTTGCGAGCGTGACCGGCAACTGTATGCGAATCACCCACCCCGTCGGAACAGAACGGATGAGGTGATGGGTGAGCCGCTGAGTACAACTGGCGTGTGGGGTGTTCTGGGGCATTTTATTCACCAAATACCCGTCGAGGAGTTCCACGCGGTCGTCGGTGGTCAGGGTGTTATTCCGGATCATCTCGTGGTACTGGTCCACTGTGAGCCGGAAGAATCCGGCAACGGCGTACAGTGGATGCGGGGCGTGACTTGGCGTTCCAGTTGAAGACATGCGACACCTCCGGCGTCAGTAAACCAAATCCCCGGCGCGCACGGAAGCCCAGCCGCGAACGGCCGGGCTTCCGTTGTTTTCTACTTCAGGCCGCGACGCCGCAAGCGACGAAGTAATCACTTGTCTCGTTGCGTTTCGCCCAGCGCTGCTTGAGCAGCGGCCAGGCGCGCGATCGGTACGCGGAACGGCGAGCAACTCACGTAGTCCATGCCGACCTTGTGACAGAACACGACGCTCTCCGGGTCGCCGCCGTGTTCGCCGCAGATGCCAACCTTCAGGTGCTCGCCCTTCTTCGCCTTGCGGCTCTCGCGACCTTCCTTCACCGCGATGTCAATGAGCCGGCCAACACCCTTCACGTCGATTGACTGGAACGGATCGACCGGCAGAATCTTCTCCTTCAAGTAAGTCGGCATGAATCCCCTGATGTCGTCGCGGCTGAAGCCGAACGTCATCTGAGTCAGGTCATTCGTACCGAAGGAGAAGAACTCCGCTTCCTCCGCGACATCGCCCGCGGTCAGCGCCGCGCGCGGAAGCTCGATCATCGTGCCGATCTGATACTCGACCTTCGTGCCAGCCTTCTTCATGCACTCATCGGCCACCGCGATGGCCCGCTTCTTGAGGAGCACAAGTTCCTCGACAGTGCCGATGAGCGGAATCATGATCTCCGGCAACACGGTCTTTCCCTTCTTCTTCACTTCGATTGCAGCTTCGATGATGGCGCGAACTTGCATGTCGCCGATTTCGGGGAAGACAATCGGCAGCCGGCACCCGCGGAAGCCCATCATCGGGTTCATTTCATGCAGTTCATCCACGCGCTCAAAGATCTTGGCAACCGTGGTGCCAATCTGCTTGGCGACCTCTTCAGCGCCCTTCACATTATCCTTCTGCGGAAGAAACTCATGCAACGGCGGGTCAAGCAGGCGAATGGTGACCGGCAGCCCGTGCATCGCCTCGAAGATGCCGACGAAGTCCGCTTTCTGGAACGGCTCGATCTTGGCGAGCGCCTTCTTTCGGCCGTCCTCGGAAGTCGCGAGGATCATTTCGCGCACCGCGGCGATGCGGTCGTCTCCGAAGAACATGTGCTCGGTGCGGCACAGGCCGATGCCTTCCGCTCCGAACTCGCGAGCTTTCGCCGCGTCGGCCGGTGTGTCCGCGTTCGTGCGAATCTTCAGCTTGCGGCTCTTGTCGGCCCACTGCATCAGTGTCGCGAAGTCGCCCGTCATGCTCGGAGCAACAGTGGGCACCTTGCCGATCATCACGTCGCCTGTCGTGCCGTTGATCGTGACGAACTCGCCCGCCTTCACGGTCTTGCCCGCAATAGTTATCTGCTGGTTCTTCTCGTCGATCTTCACCGCTTCACACCCAACGACACACGGCTTGCCCCATCCGCGCGCAACCACAGCGGCATGGCTCGCCTTGCCTCCGGTTGAAGTGAGAATGCCCTTGGCGAGGTGCATCCCGGCCACGTCTTCGGGACTTGTCTCCTTACGAACGAGCAGAATCGAGTCATTCGGGTGGTTCTTGGCGTGTTCCACGACCGCCTCGGCGGAAAGCAGAACCATGCCGGTTGCCGCTCCGGGGCTGGCCGCGATTCCCTGAGCCACGACTTCCGCCTTCGCCTTCGGGTCAAGTTGCGGTAAGAGCAAGTGATTCAAGCTGTCCGGGTTTACTCGCTTCACCGCGGTGGTCTCGTCGATCAACTTCTCCTTCACCATCTCGACCGCGATGCGCACGGCCGCGGTACCGGTGCGCTTGCCCGTCCGCGTTTGCAGCATGTAGAGGATTCCTTCCTGCACCGTGAACTCGATGTCCTGCATGTCCTTGTAGTGCTTCTCCAGGTCTTCGCGAATCTTGACGAGCTGCGCGTAAACCTTCGGCATCTCCTCGTTCAGCTTGGCAATCGGTTCCGGGTTGCGGATGCCGGCGACCACGTCCTCACCCTGAGCGTTGATGAGGTAGTCGCCGTAGAAGATGTTCTCGCCGGTGTTCGGATCGCGAGTGAACGCGACTCCCGTGCCGGAGTTGTTGCCCATGTTGCCGAACACCATCGCCTGCACGTTCACTGCCGTGCCCTTCAAGCCCGTGATGCGCTCAATTCGGCGATATTCGACCGCCTTCTTGCCGTTCCAGGAGTTGAACACGGCGTTGATGGCGAGGTAGAGCTGCTTCTTTGGGTCTTGCGGGAACTCGTCGCCCACGTCCTTCTTGTAGACAGCCTTGTACCGCTTCACGAGTTCCTTGAGATCATCCGCGGTCAGGTCGGTGTCGAGATTGACCTTCTTCGCTTCCTTCATCGAGTGCAGTTCGTGCTCGAAGTGCGCGTGTTCGAGTCCCATCGCGGTGGAGCCGAACATGTCGATGAGTCTGCGATAGCTGTCGTAAGCGAATCGCGGGTTACCAGTCTTCTTGGCAAGCCCTTCGACGCTCGCGTCGGTCAGTCCGAGGTTGAGTATGGTGTTCATCATGCCGGGCATCGACAGAGCGGCTCCGGAGCGAACAGAGACAAGGAGCGGGTCGGCCGGATCGCCAAACTTCTTGCCGAACTCGCTCTCGACCTTCTTGAGTGTCTCGTCGATCTGCGGAATGGCCGCTTCGGGGATTTTCTTCCCCTGCTCGTAGTAGGCAGCGCACACCTCGGTAGTGATTGTGAAGCCCGGAGGAACAGGCATGCCGATCTTGCACATCTCGGCGAGGCCCGCTCCCTTGCCGCCGAGCAACTCCTTCATCTTGCCATCGCCGTCAGCGGTCTTGCCACCGAAGAAATAGACGTACTTCGCGCTCATGTTCACCCATCGTGAGAAAGTGTCGCCGCTTCGCGGCAGCGTGGTTGCAGGAGATGATTTACGGACGCGAACGCGATGCGGCAAAGGAAGGTGTGTGATAGAATGCTCGTGTTGTAATGGAAGGAGAACGAGATGTTACGCACAACAATCGCGACGAAGACTCTCGACACGGGAACTGAAGTTCCCCCCGACGTGATGACAGGCACGAAGCGGGCCTCCGAAATCTTGGAAGCGGAACTCGGTGAGTTAGCGGAGAAGTTCAACTTGGCAGCCGAGTGGCGCTTTAGCCAGTGGCCGGATGGACCCGTCATTCCTCATGTGCGTCTCACTGCGGATGGAACTCTTGCCCTGAACCTCTCGTTCCCCCCAGGGACGCTCAAGAACGAGGAGGCAATTCTGCGAAACCTGCGCCCAGCGCTCAACGAACTGGGTCGCTATCTCTCCGGTCTCATTCAGCACCGGTTGGACGCTCTTCGGAAAAAACTCGACGAGGATTTGGAAGCTCTCACCGCACTCGCGAAGGAGTAGCTGTGCCCACCCCCAAATACGCTCAACAGATCGAAAACTTGACCAAAGATGTTCGGGAGTTGGAGAAAATCGTTGGGGAGCAAGCGAAGCTCACCGAATGGAGGCTGAAGCAACTTGAAGAGCAACTCAAGGAACGCATCAAAGCCGAAGAACAACAGAACGAGAAAATCGCGAAACTCACAGAGAAGAACACGGCTCTGGAAGAACGGGCGCGCAATCAAGAGAAAACCTCCGATCGCGGGTGGCAGTTGTGGCTCGCGGCGCTCGGCTTCGGGTTCGGACTCATCAGCCTGCTCATCACCGCTGCACTTCAACTGAAGAAATAACCCCCACGGCAAAGTGCAGTCTCCAGAACGGTCTACCC
>JAKEEV010000409.1 GCA_022616395.1 Planctomycetia bacterium
ATCGCGCAAGCCGTCAGCCCAAAGCTGCCCGCGAAGCGAACGCGAAGTCGGCGCATGTTCATCGCAGTTCCCCAACCTGAACTCTGGTCATATAGTTTCGTATTTCCGTCCCGTCAGGTCCGCTGGAGATACTCTAACACCTATCCAACAATAGAGAAGGCTGCGAACCAAGTGTTCGCAGCCTTGTCGTTGAGGGTGACCGACGGGATTTGAACCCGCGACTTCCAGATCCACAATCGCGACGCATACTCCCCGAAAACGCGCCGAACGTCCACGTTTTCTGGTGTTTGAAGCATATCCGCGTGTTGTGCTAGGTGCAAGATTCGTTGCGTGAAAACGCCTGGTTTTGTGGACTTTTCACAGCGTTCTGTGAAAGGAACTGTGAAAGGGAAGATGGACGAGACTATCGCTGACTCACCCGCACCTCGGTCCACGCTTCCACCTTCGCTGCGTGAACCGCGTGAGTTGGCTGTTCGATGATGCGGTTCAACCTGGAACTGCGCCGAGTGCGGTATTGATCAGGTCGGTTACATCTTCGACGCGCCGCGCAAGAGCATATTGCCAGTGCCCAAAGCTCCCTTCCGCGTTCACCGCAGCACACCACCGTAGGGCGGCCGCGCGCTTTACGTCCGCGAGTTCGTCATAACCCTTCATCTCAAGAATCAGATGGGCAGGTTTCGCGGTCTTCAGTCGGATCAGGAAATCGGGCAGGTACTCGTGATCCTGCCCGTTGTGCAAGTACGGGATGCCGAAGCCCAAGCCCGCGTTCTTCACGAACGCCGTCACGCGGGGGTGCTTGTCGATTCGGTAAGCCGCAGACTGCTCCCAAACCTTCGTGTCGGCGACGACGTAATTCAAGTGGCTCTTGACGACCTCGCGCACTTCGCGACCGGTCCAGAAACTGACTTCGGCCGTCGTACCCGGTTCCCGGCCCGCTTCATAGACGGGGATCTCGGGCGGTTCTCCCGCACCCGGATCGCCCCGAACCGCCGCGGTCAGCCGCTCGACAGCCCACCCGTAATACGGTGAACAGAACACGTCCGCCCACTCCGCCGGCGGAACCGCTCGAACCTTCTCGTCGAGGTATCGCCGCACGATGGGAAGCAACTGCGGAAAGAGAACGTGCGGCGGTAGCTCGCAGGAGGGCTGGCCGGCGTAAGCGCGAGTGACGGTCGCGGCTAAATCGAACGCCAGTTCCTGAACTCGGTGGCCGTGTCGGTAGGAGTTCAGCGTCATTGTTTCGAGTCGCCCCGGCCCGGTCAGAGAGGGGCGACCCTCGTTGTCTGGCAGCGCCGCCTTGACTTCGACCTCGGGCGGGATGCGGGACGGGTCCACGGTCAATGAGGGAAGCGCGTCCCAGTCCACCGTGATTTGGTTTCGGACCGCCTGGGTGTATCCCTCGACCCGAGGAAAGCAGATTTCGTGCTCAGCCTTCGCGGGGATCGCCCGCACCAGATGGCGCGGCTTCTGCTGACCAGGTCCGCCCTTCGTCGCCTTCAGCGGTATCAGGTCGAAGGGTACTCCAAACACCTTCGCCACTTCCTCGGACAGCTTGCCGTCTTCCCCAACATCATAACTGGCCCGCCGCAATCCACGACCGACAACTTGCTCGCAAAGGAGTTGTGACTGGAAGGGCCGCAACCCAACGATGTGCGTTACCGTGTTGCAGTCCCAGCCTTCGGTAAGCATCGCGACACTGACGATACACCGCACGTCCCGGCCCGGCGGGTGTAGCGGCCGGCCGAGTTTCTTTGCCAAGTCCTCGAACCCCTCTGGGTACAGTGGCCGTGCGGTCGCATCACTCGGCCAGTTCCGTTTGCCCACGGTATCGAGTGTGAACCGCAGCCAGCGCATTTCGTCGGACTTCGCCTCGCCGGTGTCCGTCTCGTGAACGACTTTTGTGTCCACCCGGATCGTGGTTATCTGGCCGTCCCGATTGCGAAATCCCTCAACCTTCAGCGGCGGCACCCCAGGCGGTTCCCTTCCCTCCGCGATCCACTCGAACACCGCCTTCGCAATCGCGGTGTTCTTGCACACAAAGATGAACACCGGCGGGCGCTCGGAGCCAGCGGCTTCCCAAGCCGCCCCGGTCTTCTCCCAATCGGCTGCGAGCATGGCAATCGGGGTGTGCGCGTACTTCAGCACCGCTTCCGGCTTTGGGCTGGCCTTCTTCGCCCCGCGCTCGGCGGGCGTCATCTGCTTCAGCACCCATTCCCAAATGTTGAAGTAACCGGGCACATCGGCCCCGGTGGTGTCCCGCACGACGAGTTGCGGGATTTTCACCAGCCCCGATTCGATGGCGTCAGTCAGGCCGAAGTCGCTCACGACCCACGGGAACGGCCGGCCGGCGTCTTGCCCGATCCGACCCAGGAAGTACGGCGTCGCGGAGAGATCGACACAGAAGTTGATCCCGCGCAGTTTGTGGATACGGTCGAGACCTTCGACCCAAACCGTCGCCTCGCGGAAGAACTCCTCAGCCTCTTCCTCCTCCCCAAAGGTGTCAGTGAGATCGTCTTCCTCGTCATCCTTCTCCGGCCGGCGGATGCGGTAGGCGTGATGCGCTTCGTCGTTCAGAACGAGAATGTTCCCCTTTCCGCCAACCTCCCGACCCAGAAGCCGGTTGGCCAATGCCGTGTCGCTCTCGACGTAGCGCACCGACCGGACCTTCGCAGCCGTGAGGTTGTCAGCCTTGTCCCGAACTTCCTCGACCACGGTCAGCAACCCGGTATCGACTTGTCGCTGGTAGGTATCGAGGGTGAGGTAGCGCGACCCGCGGGCGGTTGTGTTCTTCGGTCCTATGCGGATGGTCTCGACCGTCTCGACCGGGACACCGGCCTTCAGAACACGACCACCTTCACCCCCGGCCTTCACACCCTGCGGCTCGAACAGGTGCCAGTTCATGACCAACACCCGCCCCTGTGCCAGTCGCTCCATCCGGTGAGGCGGCACCAGGTCGCGAGTGCGGTAGACACTCGCTTCGCCGTTGCGCGGATCCAACTCACGCAGACGATCCCGGATTGTGACGTTCGGGCAGATGACCAGCACCACCTCGGAGAACTTCTTGTCGCCGCGGTGGTCGAGCTTGTTCAGTATGCTCCACGCGGCCAGCATCCCCATCACAGTCGTCTTGCCGGAACCGGTCGCCATCTTGCAGGCGTACCGGACGAAGCCGGCGAAGCCCTCGGCGCGGCGTTTCTCGTCGGGTTCATCCCGCGGAACCGCGATTCCCTGGAGAAAATCGGCCCGAGCTTCGGTCAGGAAGACCACCGTTTCCGCGGCTTCACGCTGAGTGAAAAACAGCCGCTTGGTGTCTTCCCGGTCGGGGCGTTCCCACCATTCGAGAAGTTCCCGTGTCGCCCGTGTCACACCAGGGCGGCCCTTCGCACGCCACTCAGCGAGTCGGCCGCGAATGCGGTTCACCAGTTCCAACGCGACCGCGACCCCGCCTGGACCCGCTCCGGGCGTCGGGTCGCGCATGATGTACGATGCGGGCCGCCGGCCCGGCCGGCGCTCTGGCGGTTCCCCACGGACGATGTGCCAGTGTTCGGAG
>JAKEEV010000410.1 GCA_022616395.1 Planctomycetia bacterium
CCCTGACCGTCCGCGATAGCAACAATCCACGCATCGGGATTGTCAGGCGCTTGCTGAACGAGAAAACTATCCTCGTTCACCAAATGACCGCCCGCGGCGCTGAAGGAATACGCGCGGATCATGGCTCACCGGGTTGTTGGGGCTTCACCCCGATTTTACCCGATTCAGGCAGCCCGCGAGAGCGCGGTAGAAGGGATTACGGAGTCAATTACATTCAGTGTGAGGAGCGTTGCACCCTGCTGACGTTGCACCAATGCGCGGGCCGCTTCACCCATGCGCTTGCGCAACTCTGGCTCGGCGAGGAGTTTCTCAAGTTCGGCTTCGAATTCTCGTTCGTCCTTCACCATTACAGCACCACCAACTTCAACCAACCGACGAGCCGCGTCCCAAAAGTTCCAGACGTGCGGACCGAACACGCACGGTATGCCGTAACCCGCCGGTTCGATCATGCTCTGCCCTCCGCGACCCCCATCCAGACTTCCTCCGGTGAAGCCGACATCCGCCAAGCCCCACGCGGCACCCAGTTCGCCCACCGTGTCGAGCACCACCACCGCGGGCATCTCAGGCAAGGGAACACCGATCTGACTTCGCCGAACGAACGGCAATCCCGATTGCTCGACGAGCCGGGCGACTTCCTCGAAGCGGTCGGGATGTCGCGGGACGAGAATCAGTCGCAGGTGTGGGAACCGCGTGAGTAGTCGAGCGAAGACGCGGAGGATGATCGACTCTTCCGGCGCGTGAGTGCTCCCGGCGAGGAGGATGAGAGAAGAACCTAACCCCCCAACCCCCTTCCCTTGTAGGGAAGAGGGCTTTTCTCCCCCTTCCCTACAAGGGAAGGGGGTTGGGGGGTTAGGTTCTGAAATACCAAGCGAAGCCCTCAGCGCGCGTGTCTTCGCTTCATTCGGTACGGCGGCCCCGTCGTACTTGATCGAACCAGTTACGTGCAACTTCGTGGACGGAACGCCGAGTAGTCGCAAGCGCTCAGCGTATTCGGTTTCCTGAACCGCGAAGCGCGTGACGTGTCGGAACAACAGCCTCCGGGCTGCACCCGCGATGCGCTTCATGCGCGCGAAACTGCGCGGACTCATCCGCGCGTTCACCACAACAACCGGAATGTTGCGCTTGCTTGCAGCCGCGAGGAAGTTCGGCCACAGTTCGCTTTCGGTTAACACCACAAGAGCCGGTTTCGCCGCGTCGAGCGCGGTTGATACCGCCCAGGTGAAGTCAAACGGCCACGCGATCACATCGAGATCGGGAAACTTCTTGCGAGCTTCCGCCAGGCCGGTGTCGGTGGTCGAAGACACGACCACAAGCCAGTCGGGATGCCGTTTGCGGAACGCGGGCACCAGCGTGCCGAGCAAGTTCACTTCACCCACGCTGACCGCGTGAAACCACGCGACTTGCTTCGTGTGTGGATTGAAGAGACGAACGTGGCCGAAGAGTTTTGCGGCGAGTTCACTTCGATAACGACCTGTGGCGAACGCTCGCCACACCAACCAGGGCGAGAGAATCAGCAGCGCGAGCAGATAAACCAGATTGAGGAGCATGGGAATCCGTTCCCGGAGCAATCAGGAAGGACAATAGCCTACCGCGACCCGCCTGCATGAGCCAGACCGATCCAAAAAGTCGATGGCTTGCTCCGCGAGTTGCGTGAGTTGAAAGCTGATGGCTACTTCGGCATCGGGTCCGATTTCGGTTCGGGTTTCGGGGCTGGCAACTTTTGCTTCCAGAATTCGGTGAGCGAGGGTGCGTCCGGCGGGGCGGTGTCCGCGGAGGTGATGAGCAGGCCGTAGTCGCGGACGTAAAACCGGAATCTCCGGTGGATCATACCAGTGCGCGTCATGAACACCGCGTTGTCCTCGAACAACTGGAACCACGCCCCGACCGGCAATTCTTCACCCTCCAACACAATCTCGATGGGGCGATTCTGGATACCACCGGGGTTCTTGGGATCGACAATCGGCCTCATCGGGTATGTACCCCGAACCGCCACATCCAACCCGGCTTCCTTCTTGAACACCTCCAGCGCCTTCTCGAACGTGATCTTCTCGCCCTTTGCGCCGAGCTTCACGTTCTTGTCAAGAGCCGCTCGAATCCGATCAGGGATTGGGCCTTTCACCACGTTGCGCTGAGATGCCAACAAGGCCAGCAAAGCCTGAGTCGTGGTCAGATCCTCTCCTTCCGCTTGCATCTTCATGAGGAACGCCAAGCCCTGTGCGACAGCGTCCGGGTTGCTGGGATCGAGACCAACGCCGCCCGCTCCACCGGTGAGGAACTTCAACTCGGCTTCGGCTTGAGCCAGAGCTGCTTTCGCTTTCTCCAGGGTGATGCGCGCTTCGAGTACCTGGCCCTGCGTTCCCTGACCGGTCTTGAACATCCGCTCGGCCCAATCCGTGCGCTCCTCAGCCCCTTGAACAGCGAGTTTGTGGTTTTCGATGCTCGCCTTCAGCGACAACACCCTGAGCGTGACCGTTTGCCGGGCTTTCGCTAACTCGGCCTCGGCCAGCATCATCTTCGCCTTCGCCATCCTCACATCAGGATCGTTCGCCAGAGCTGAGGCAATGAGCGCGTCGGTCGGGTTCGCTTTCTTCTCCGCCTTCTTGTCCCCGGTTTTTGGTTGTAGATCACCAGCAGTCGGCGGTTGACCGATGGCCGTGGTGGTCAGAATCGCCAGCGCAAAGAGCGCGCTAACCGTCAGTAGCCTTCGCATTGACTTTCTCCTTGTAGGCCGCGTTCTTGAGGGACGTCAGTAACCACGAATCGCCCGGTTCCAGTGACAACGCGGTGTCACCTCCCCGCGCGAGAAAGAGTCCGTAGCAGCGGGCCGCGTTCGCGTAGTCTTGCTCTTCGGAGAGATACTTGTCTCCTGCTTGCCGGTAGAACGTGCCGGCGGTTTTCGCGTCGTCGGCCAGCTCCGCTTTCACTTCGAGTTGCCCCGCGGTGAGCGACACAGCAGGCAGCACGGGTTCCGAAGAACCAATCGCGACCGGCACCACGACCGGAACCACCACGACTTGGGTTTGCGGAACTGGTTGCGGAACTGTTTGCTGAACTGGCACAAAAACCACTTTCTCGCGCTCGCCACTTCGCCAGAAGCCAACCCCAATGCCCAACGCGAAGACTGCGGTCACTGCGGCGGCTTTCCACGCGCGCTGAAGCCACTTGTTCCAGATCAAGAGGCGTTCGGTTCTACGAAGGATCTCGTCGCGCACTCCGGGAGTGTCACGCGCTGGCTTTGGCGCGAGCAAATCTTCGAGTTCATCGTTGGAGTCAGACATTGAATTTCTCGTAAGCATCTCGGAAGGCTTGTCGGGCGCGGCTGAGCAGCGATTCAACGGCCTTGAGCGATTCCCCGCGCGCTTTCGCGATTTGTTCCACGGTCTGCTGGTCGAAGTATTTCGCTCGCAACACCGCTTCGTAGTGGTCGGGCAGTTCGGTGAGTGCCGAAGCGACTCGTTCGGCTTTCTCCGTGGCATTGCTCGCATCGGCGCTCGGCACGTCGTCTTTCGGAGTCAAGGGACGAATGCGTAAGTTCGCGCGCTGGCGAGTTCGGATCGCGTTGCGGGCGGTGTTGGAAGCGATTCCACACAGCCAGTTGAAGAAGCTCCCCTTCGCTGGGTCGAAGGCGCTGAGTCGCCGAACCGCGGTGAGCCACGTTTCCTGAAGCACATCGTCGGCCAGATCGCGCAGTCCGCCGCAGCGCCACTGCACATATGCGGAGAGTCTCTCAAAGTGCGTGTCGAACCACAGACGCCACGCGCCCGTATCGCCGGCCAGCACCGCGTCGCGGGTCGCCCGCTCGCGCCAGGTGTCGCCGTTCGTCATTCACGCCCCACCGTCGCACCCCCTTCAGGAAGATATTGTCCGCGAGCGGGGGAAATCCTTCGTGGAAATCAGAGGACAGAAGACAGAGATCAGAAATCAGAGGTCAGAGAACAGAGGAGCAGGATTACGATTCGGATGAGGATTTGGAAGAAGATTACGCGCAGGAGAAAGAGCAAGAGCAGGCCAAAGACCAAGCAGACTTCGGTTCTTACTCGTACTCTTAACTCCTGCTCTTAATCCTCTTCCTCTTCTTCCTCCTACTCCTCATCCTGCTCGCTTCTGATCTCTGATTTCTGATCTCTGTCTTCTGTCCTCTGTCTCCCGACTCCCCTCGCCCTTTGGCCCCGACACTTCTAAATTGTGTAGAGTCCGCGACCGGACAGGGAGGCTCTGTGTTATGCCGACGGTGATCGACTGGAGTTCGACCGTCGAGCCGTCCGAGTTGGTGCGGCAGGGTCGCGATGCGCTCACCGAAGGGCTGGCGGTCGTGCTGCCGGGCGATTGCGGGTATCTGGCGCTGTGGAAGAGTGGCACGCGCGTAGAATTACCCGCGCCGGCTCTCTTCCCCTGGGAGTTGGGTGATCTTGGCCTGGAGATTCCATCACTGGCTCGGCGGTTAATGTTCCGAGCGTGGCCCGCTCCGCTGATTGTCGAGTTCCCCGCGAGTGGTGAAGTGCCCGCAGCGGTCAACGGCTTTGGCCGATTCCGCTATCCCGATCATCCGCTGTGCGAAGCGATACTCCCCGCGATTGCCGACCGCGGGCCGATCCTCGTGGCCGACACGGGCGATTCAACCGCGGATGCTGCCCTCGAACGGCTCGGCTCATCGGTCGGGCTTGTGGTGGATGTCGGCGAATTGCCAGTGGCAAAGCCAAGCGTGGTGCGTGTGGAAGGTTCGGGGTATCGGATTCTGGAGGTGGGCGCGTTCGCGAGGGAAGAGATTGAACGGCTCGCGGCCCGGATCATTTTGTTTGTGTGTACGGGAAACACCTGCCGCAGTCCGCTGGCGGAAGGCTTAACCAAGAAGATGCTTGCCGACCGGCTTGGTTGCTCGGTAAGCGAACTGCCGGCGCGGGGGTTCTGGGTGCTCTCGGCGGGTGTGTCGGCGTTTGGCGGCGGGCCGGCGTCCGGGGAGTCGTATGCGGTTGCGGAGGAGTTCGGCGCGGATCTGAGCGGTCACGTGAGCCGACCGGTGAACCCTCAGCTTCTGGCGGCGGCCGACGACGTGATCGCGATGACGGCCGGCCACCTGCACACACTCCAGACCAGATTCCCCGGCCTCGGATCAGCTCGGTTGTTGTGCGGAGAGTCGGACCTTGACGACCCGATCGGTGCCGGGCAAGAGGTCTACCGGGAGTGTGCCCGGACGATTGTGCAGCACCTGGAGCGGTTCCTTTTGGAGTGGGTAGGGTCATGAAGATCGTCGTGGGTAACGATCACCGCGGGGTGAGCGTCAAGCAGCGCGTGGTCGGGCTGCTGTTGGAGCTTGGCCATCAGGTCAACGATATCGGCGCGAACGGCCCCACGAGCGTGGACTATCCAGACTTCGCCATCCCGGTCGCGGAAGATGTCTGTGCCGGGAAAGCGGATCGCGGAATCCTCATCTGCGCCACCGGTCACGGCATGTGCATCGCCGCGAACAAGGTTTGCGGTGTTCGGGCGGTCAACTGTCGCGACGTGGTGGATGCGGAAATGAGTCGCCGACACAACGACGCCAACGTGATGTGCATCGCGGCCGATCTTCTGGGCGAAGATCAAATCGAGCGGATGATCCGCACCTGGCTGACCACCGATTTTGAAGGCGGCCGGCACACTCGCCGCAACGACAAGATCGGAACCTACGAGAAGGCCCACGAACGAACAACCGGGAGCTAGTAGGACAGGCTTCCTGCCTGTCCTACATCCAGGGACAGGCTGGAAGCCTGTCCTGCTTCTTGCATCGCGCAATCGCGCTGACCGCGTAGCTCGTAGCGACGAACGGTTCGTTTTCGCGCACCAACTCCACCGCGTTGGCCCAGCTCCCGTCCTTCTTCTGACGCATCGCCAGTTCGTAGCTCAGTTCGGCGGCCCAGTCGCGGCCGGCGGGCAGTTCCAGTTTGTGATCGTGGAAGGCGCGAGCAACGGAAGCCGCATAGTAGTAGTAAACGGCCTCGCGGTTCGGCTCATGCGCTTTCACATAAGTTCCGGGATGAGTGCGCGCGCTGAAGTTCGCCACGAGCCACTTGCGTGCGGACTCCACGCGGTGCTGATCGTCAGGCCGGTTGCAATATGCAAGCGCCCGGAAGCCATCGGCGCTTGTGCTGCCATACGAGTGGAACAACTGCGGCCAGTCCGGTGATTCCTTCGGCACCATCCCGGCCTTGTTGCGAACCGGGTCGTCATAGATGAAGTGGAACCCGCCATCCACGTACTGAAACCACGCGGGCGGTGGGCCGAACGGTGTGGAGAGCCAGTTCTGGCAACGTTTGACGAAGATCGCGGCGTTATTGTAAAGCGCTGGGTCAGTTTCACCGGCGGCCTTCAGAGCTTCGAGCGCGAAGAGTGTCGCGGAGAGATTCGATTCGATGAGCGAAGGGGCGATCACACCTGGTTCGGGCTTCCTGGGAAGCACGCGGCAATAGCCCCATCCGCCGTACTCTTTCTCCTCCGGTTTCCAGCCGAGTTTCTCGGTCAGTTGCCGCTCCTTGATGTACTTCACCCACGGCTCGCGGAGCTTCACGAAGTCCTTCGCGCTTGAGTGCGAAAACGCCTTCACGATGAGCGACGCGGTGTATATCGGATAGTCGAAGCCGTCTTCAGGCGGTGCGATGGAGCCATCGGGCCTGGTGAACTTCGCGAGGAACTCGCAGCCCTTCTTGATCGCGTCGGGCAACTGCGGGTTCTTCTCACCGGCCTCAAGAGCATCCTGAAGCGCGGTGATCGTCAGCGGAGTGAGCGCGGTGCCGTCCTTGAACGTCGCATACACATCTGAACACCACGAACCATCGGGTGATTGCTGCGCGAGCAAGTAAGCGATTCCATCTCGAAGCGATTCTTCGCGTGAACGCACCGGGATCGAGCGCGGAGGCGGAATGTTGCCATCGTCGGGTGGCGGTGGAGGAGGAACCACAACCGGAGGAGAAGGCGGGGGCACAACACTCGGCGGGTTGAAGGCGAACGTCTGTTCCGCCTTTCGACCGCAACCGAGAGCAACCCCCAGCACAACTACAAGCAGAACGAAGACGCGCGGCATGATGAACACCTGACTTTGAGGTGATGTGAACGAAACAGCCGGCGGCTAAATGCCCGCCGGCCATTAGTGTAGTCTTCTGGCGAACCCCGCAAGGGCGGTGGGTGTTGTCAGTGCCACCCTCCGCCCTTGTGGGCGGGGTTCGCCAAAACAGGTCACTTCTCGGGCTTCGGTTGCGGTTTCGGGTTCTCCTTCTTCTGCTTGGCGGCCTTGATCACTTCCACGGGGAACGGGGTGCGGTCGGCCATTAGCACCAACAGCGCTCCGGCGGTGCAGAACGTCCGGCCGGTGATGCAGTGGTGACCCTGCCAGCTTCCGTCCTTGTCCTGGGCCTTTTCAAGTCCCTTGACCATCTTCGCGTCCCAGTCGTCCCACTCCTTGCCGCCGGTGAGTACCAGAGCTTCGCTGATATTCATGAAGCTGAGGAACTCTTCGCCGCCGTTGTTGCCAAACCCCGCGACGAACTGATCGTTCTTCACGTTCTTGGCGAGATCGGCCTGCACGCGGTCGTTCTCCTCATCGGCCTTCTTGAACTCGTCAAGCTTCTTCTGCGCCTTGTCCTTGTCGTCCTTCGTTGCGTTTGGGTTCTTCAGCACGGCTTT
Organism: Planctomycetia bacterium; assembly: GCA_022616395.1. GTDB lineage: Bacteria > Planctomycetota > Planctomycetia > Gemmatales > Gemmataceae > Gemmata. The sequence goes on from JAKEEV010000410.1 coordinate 7,657, forward strand.
GGCCTTCTCGGCGTCGAGGCGGAGGCTGTTGACGATGTCCTGCGTGTTGCCCGCACCCTGACCGACACGATACAGCGCGATCCCCGCATCACCAGCCATGCCAGCCTTCGGCGCGCCAGCCACACCGCCGATTACGACCGGAGCCTTGCCGTTGACTGCTCCAGTCGATTGAGCCAGAGCGCGCTTCAGAACAGTTTCATCGACAACCGCTCCGCGCTCCTTCGCGCGGGCAATGCTCTTGTTGGCAATTCCCATTGACAGAGTCGGTGCCCAGCCGCCGTTGCCCGCGAATCCGCCGTCGGCCGTCTGGTGACGAACGATCTTCGTCATTGTCTTTTCGAGAGCCGCGATGAGCCGCTTCTCCAGGTCGCCGGTCTTTCCGCGATACTCGGCCAGCACGAGGTTCGTGAGGAAGGTATCGACATACGGCCCGATCTTGCTTTGAAGCTGCGTGTTCTTCACATCGGTGACGTAGAGCGAATCCTTGTCCGCCTTCTCGACTTTCGCGATGACGAACGCCAACCCCTTCTTGACCGCGTCTTTATAGTTGCCTTCAGTCGCGGTGTTGCCGGCCCGCAACAGCGCGAGCAACACGAAGCAGGAGTTGCCGATGTCCGAGGGGTCTTCCACCTTCGGGCCTTCGATGCGCCCGCCTCCGCCTCCCACTCCGGTGCGCCAACCTCCTCCCTGGTTCCATCCGCCGTCTTCCTGCTGACTCTTCACCAAGTATTCCAGCCCCTTCTTGACGGCCGGGCTGAGTGCCTTCGGTTTCCCCGCGAAGTCGGTCTTCACGATGGTATCGCCGACCTTCACCGGAGGAACATCGTTGTTCGGTTTTGAGTTGCCCATCGGGTTTCCGCCGGGAACCTTGTCTCCGGGCAGACCAGGCTTGATGGGATCGATTGGGATTCCCGGCTTGATCGGCGGTTCGGCCGGAAGGCGGATCGCCGGCGGTTCCGGCTTCACAGGTTTTTCATCGGCCAACAACAGATTGGTGCCCCCAATGCCGCCGACTCCGAGGACGGTTGCAAGGGCCAGAGGACGGATCAACTTCTTCATGGTTTCGCCTCCATTGGTAGAGTTTCAGGAGGATTGGTGTGTTGTTGGTGTTTGTGTCGAAAGGCAGCTAAGACACGACACAAACACCAAGCACACCAATCCTCCTGAAACTGCGCTGGGCGAATGAATCACATACGGGAGAGGTGTGATCTGGGGCAGCGGCTCCCGCACCACCGCCGCGCAGTCTACCTGTCAGACGAACGAGGTGGGTAACGGGTTGGTAACTCGGAGGGAGCAATGTCGGACAGGCTTCCGCATTAAGAATCGGAGCCGGAAGCGTCAGCGACGGAATCTCGGGCCGTCGCAAAGCGAAGAGAAAACCCCGTCGCTGACGCTTCCGGCTCCGATTCTCAATGACAGGTGTCCAGCCTCTCCTACTGAGCCGCTCGTGTTCTAGAGTTGGGTTCCGGCATCTGTCGCCCGACACTTTCATCTCGCAAGAGAGTAGACGATGCGTTATCCGCTGCTCGATCCTCTTCGCGGAGTGGCGGCGGTGTGGGTCTTTTTGCATCATGTCGTTTACGCGTTTTACACCACGCCCGCGCCCGATCTGTTGCGGCTGGGGTATTTCGGCGTACCGATGTTCTTTGTCATTTCCGGATACTGCCTGACCGCGGCCAGTAGGCGCGCGGTGCAGACTGGCGAAGCACCCGAACGCTTCTTACTGCGTCGGGCGCTGCGCATTTACCCGCCCTTCTGGGCCGCGGTTGTTCTGGCAGTCGCGGTGTTCGCTCTGCTTCCGATTCTCGGTTCAGCGCTCAATCCGTTCGAGGTCTATTTGCGCGAAGAGTGGAAGTCGGTTGAGCTTGGCGAGTGGGTGAAGCTCTTCACGCTGACGACGGCGTTTCGGCCATCCGGTGAGTTGCCGTGGGACAAGTTCCGGCCGGTGAATCTCGCGTTCTGGACGCTGGCGATTGAGATTCAGTTCTACGCGGTCGTTTGGCTGGCCGTGCGCGCGGGTCGGTGGTTCTACGCGATACTCTCAGCGATCACGTTGGCGTCTATTCCGTTCGTGCCGAGTGCAAGCGCGTTCTCAAGCGGGTGGTTCCTTCCCTTCTGGCCGTTCTTCGCGCTGGGAATTGGTCTCTACGCGGCTCTCGAACATGGCAGGTCCGCGCGTTCGCTCTTTGGAAGCGGCTGGTGTGGACGCATTGTTCGTTTGGTGTTGCTGGTCGCGGGAACGGCTCTGGCTGCGTGGGGATTATCGCTTGCTCCTCTGATGCCGGATGGCACTCGCGCGATGATGGCGGGCGAATTCGCGTTCGCGGGCGGTTACACTTTGGTTTTGTGGGTGTTGTGGAGTCCGCCGGGAGAGAAGCGAGTCAGCGGTCCGCTCACGGGCGTCTTGAGTTACCTCGGAGCCGCTTCGTACAGCATCTACCTGTTGCACATCCCGCTCATGCTGCTGGTCTCACACGCGGTTGCGTGTGTGTTGCCGACTCACAGCGTCGCGTTTCTGGTCGTCACGGTTGTGGTCGTGTGCGCGCTGGTTTACCCATTCTACCGCTGGGTGGAGAAGCCCTGCATGACCAGCGGGAAGCGCCCGCGCGTAGGACAGGCATCTTGCCTGTCTCTTGAAGTAGGGCAGGCTTCCAGCCTGTCTCACTCGAAATGACAGGCATCTTGCCTGTCCTACAAACGTGCGTCGAGTTCGCGACGGAAATTGACGGCTTCGACGGGACACGCGAGAGTCGCAACGACTTGGGGGAAATGGGCATCCACCCATCCGCGGCTCGCGACTTCAACCCACGAAATGCCGGGAGGAATGTCGGTCGATTTGAGGAGAATCAGCCGTTCGGCTCGGAACACACCAGCCACGCGTGCCGCAATCGAATCAGTGGTGACGCTCCACGAATGGGGAAGGGCACTGGGACGCGATTCATCTTCGAGCGCGAAGGAGAAGGGGTCGAGGAGGTGTGAATGACCTAACCCCCCAACCCCCTTCCCGAAGAGGGAAGGGAGAGCAGGCGGCGCGGTTCTTACTCCCCCTTCCCGAAGGGAAGGGAAAGGGACTGGGGGGGTAGGTTCTTCCAGCATCCGCCGCAACATCTCTCCGGTCACACTCAGCGCACGCAGAGCCAGCCAGTGAGAAGCCTCTTCGCCCAGCGTATGCGTGCGATCCAGCGCGCGCACGGCGTCCGCGAGCGGCCCGCCTCCGGGCACGAGCAACACTTCTTTCGGCGCAAGCGATTCGACGAACGCTCGCAGACCCACGCCCAGCGCCGGGTGGTCGAACAGGCTCCCTCCGACTTTCACGACGATCATGGCCTGCGCTCCGTCGCCAGCACCGCGACCGCATACGCCGGCGCACATGCCGAGACCGCAGGGCCGAGTTCGTCTGTCAGCGAGACGAGTTGGTTTGGCCCTATTGAGGCGAATGCCTCTTGGGCGACTTGACGCGCGAGGAACTCGCCGGCTCCCGACACGATCACGGCGCGAAGATCCGGCGGCGATTGAGAGTCGTAGTAGGCCGATCGGGCTGCTTCGACCAAACGCCGACGCACCTCCGTATGAACGCGCGTCGCGAAATGGATGACGTGGTCATCGGAGAGTTGTTCGCGGTCCGCGCCAAGCATCCGCGCGAGGCGGGCAAGCGAGTAAACGGTTGTCCTCGGTCGGCCATCGGCAGTATCGCGGTTGTCTGGTTCTTCTGGAAGTAAGCCGAGCACCGTGTAAACGTCTTGGATCGTCGCGAACAATTCCGCGCAGACACGATCACCCCAGACCGCGCAGACCGGCGTTCGGCGAACACCGATGTAAACGAGTTCCCGCATCTGGAGCCGATCCCAATCTGTCGTTCCGTATGTGGACGGGACTCCGTGATTCAGCGGGATAATGTCGGTGGTTGTGCTTCCGACATCGAGCAACAACCCGCCGTAGTGTGGCACGAACCTTCCCGCGAAGGTCGCCAGCGCGTGCCAGTTGGCCGCGGCTACCTTCAGGTGATTCCTCCGGGCCGCATCGACAGACACAAACTCCCCGTCCGTACTCCAAACTTGCACCCGCCGACCAGTCGCGACGGTTTCCACAGCATCAAGGATGGCATTCACGCCGTCGCGTTTGGTCTCGAAGCAGTCGCACAGTTCGCCGGTCATCGTGACCGCCAGTTCCTCCGCGTCGGGAAATTGCCCAACCAACTCGGCGAGAGCCGACGACAGCCTGTCCGGTTGCTTCCATAATGGGAACGGCACCGAAACTGCCCGTTTCTCAAGCGTTGCGGCCTTGAGATTCGCCCCGCCGATGTCCAGTCCTAAGATTGTTGGTGTCATTGTTCCCGCAAGATACAGGTTGGGCCGATGTCCCGCTACCTCGTTGGAATTGATCTCGGAACCACGAATATCGCGGTCGCCTATGTGGACACCGCGAACAAGACGCCCGGCGGGCCGAAGCTGCACACGTTCCACATCCCGCAGGTCGTAGCGGCCGGGCAGGTGCAGGAACAAGACCTGCTGCCGTCGTTCCTCTACATTCCTGGCCCGCACGACCTCGCGCCCGGCGCGATCGATCTTCCGTGGAAGAAGAACCCGCCTGATACTGCCGGTATGTTCGCACGCAATCACGGAGCGAAGGTTCCCGGCCGACAGGTATCGAGCGCGAAGTCGTGGTTGTGTCACCCTGGCGTTGACCGAACCGCTCCGCTATTGCCTTGGGCCGGACCGCCGGACGTTCCGCGGCTCTCTCCTCTGGAAGTGAGCGCGAAGTATCTCAAGCACATCGTTGATGCGTGGAATGCAGCTCCCAACCGCAAGGCCGCGGATCATCTCGAATCGCAGGAAGTGGTCGTCACGGTCCCCGCGTCCTTCGATGATGTCGCACGCAACCTCACGGCGGAAGCCGCCAAGCAAGCGGGACTGAAGAACGTCACGCTTCTGGAAGAACCGCAGGCCGCGTTTTATGCGTGGCTCGGCACTCACTCACCTCAAGAAGCCGGGATGCTGAAGCCCGGAATGCGTTGTCTCGTCGTCGATGTTGGAGGAGGAACGAGCGACTTCAGTTTGATTCGAGCCGGTGAAGAGAAAGGGGAAATAACCTTCCTCCGAGACGCGGTCGGCGATCACCTGTTGCTCGGCGGAGACAACATGGACCTCGCGCTGGCGAAGGCCGTCGAGACCAAGTTGCCGGGCGGAAGGCTCGACGCGGCGGGCTTCGGTGCTCTTGTGCAAGCGTGTCGTGCCGCGAAAGAGGCTCTACTTGCCAACCCACCACCGCCAACTTATCCGGTCACGGTGATGGGTCGCGGGCGGCTCGTTGTTGGCGGAACGGTGTCGGTGAACATCACGCCCGCCGATGTGAAGGCGACAATCTTCGACGGCTTCTTCCCGCTCACGCCCTTTGATGCGGAACCGGGTCACGGAGTTCGCACCGGCCTGCAAGAGATGGGCCTTCCGTATGTATCTGATCCGGCGGTGAGCAAACACCTCGCGGCGTTCATTCGTCAACACCTGCATGACTTCGAAGCGGAAAACCCCACAGCTTCAACAAGCGTCGACGCGATCCTCTTCAACGGAGGTGTCTTCCAGCCCGAAGTGCTGCGCGAGCGCGTGATTGAGGTCATGCGGCCGTGGTTCGACGAGAAAAAGAAGAAGTGGGAACCGCTGGTGCTGACAAGTCCATCGCTTGACCTCGCGGTGGCGTGGGGGGCCGCGTACTTCGCGTGGTTAAAGCATTCTGGAGGAAAGCGCATCGGAGGAGGCATTCCCCGTTCGTACTACGTCGCGATTGAGACCGACACACCCGGCCGCGGGATTCACGCTCACAGCATTCCGGTGCTGTGTGTCGTGCCGCGACGAATGCAGGAAGGCGAAGAAGTCCACATGCCGAAGCCGGAGCTGGAACTGGCGCTCGGTCAGCCGGTGCTGTTCCCTCTGTACACTTCCACCGTGCGTGGAGACGACAAACCCGGTCAGGTGCTTCGCCTGCCGGAAGAATCGCTCATGCAACTTCCGCCACTGCATACGATCCTGCGCGGAGGAAAGCGCGCGGGTACGAAGCGTGTGCCGGTGACGCTCGCGGCGAAGTGTACCGAGATCGGTACGCTTGAGTTGTACTGCGAGTCGAAGGAAGGGAACCGCTGGCGACTGGAGTTCAACGTTCGCGACGTGCTTCGGGAGCCGACACACGAAGAGGAGGAAGAGGAGACAAGCGGCTCGGTGATCGATGTGTTCCCCGAAGAGAAGGTGCAAGCGGCGGGAGCGCTGATTACAGCGGTGTTCGGTGATGCCAAGGCGAACCGCGACCGCGAGGGAGCGGGTGATGCGGCTCAACCGATCACAACCTCCGATCTTCCGAAGTTGCTCGAAACGACTCTCGAATCTCAGCGCTCGGACTGGCCCACCGGACTGTGTCGCAGACTGTGGGAGTTCCTGGAAGCGAACGCGGCCGGTCGCGGAAAGTCGCCTGCTCACCTCGCGCGGTGGTACAACCTCACCGGTTACGTGCTGCGGCCCGGTTTCGGCGACCCGGTGGACCGCTATCGCGTGGAAGCACTCTGGAAGCTGATTACCGCAGCCGCGAGCGCGCAAACAAGCGGACCGAAGAAGGCGGCCGCGGTGCCCGAAGGAGGAGCGGATTACTGGATCATGTGGCGTCGAGTCAGCGGCGGGCTGAACGCGGCACTTCAACAGGCGCTCTTTACGCGACTCAAGCCCGCGCTACTTCCGGTGAAGGGCAAACAATACTCTCGACCGCCCGCCAACGAGTTCGCGGAGATGTGGCGCGCGGCCGCTACTCTGGAGCGACTCGACTCCAAGACACGCGAAACGCTCGGAGCGGCGGTCCTGCGCGACTGCAAGAAGTCGCCCGTACCGACTTACGGCTTCTGGTCGCTCACGCGACTCGGAGCGCGCGTGCAGTTCTACGGGCCACTGAACTCGGTCGTTCACCCGGAGATCGCGGAGCAGTGGATCAACGAGCTTCTGTCGTTTCAGCCGGGTAACGACAGCGAGCGAAACGGCTGGCTGTTCTGTCTGGCGGAACTGGCGCGGCAAAGTGGTCTACGCGCGGTGGATGTGAGCGATTCAACGCGCTATCGCGTGTTGGGTATCTTGCGAACGAATCCCTGCCCTGGCGCGTGGAAGCGCATGGTGGAAGAAGTCGTCGCCAACGAAGGAGAAGAAGCCTCCCGGCTCTTCGGCGAGAGTTTGCCCATCGGGTTGCGACTGTCGGGGGGGTGATGAAAGTAGGTCACTCGCGAAGCGAGTGACTGCGACTCGCGGAGCGAGTCGCCTACTCTTGTCACGACTTCGCGCTGAACCCACGCACATACGCATCGTCGCCGAGTTTCTCGACGCTCACGCGATGCAGCGACAGCGCATCGACCATTCGGTCGGTGCCAGCGCCTCCAACTGGTGAAAGCGCGGTCGTTCCGCCGATCAACTTCGGCGCGATGAACACGTGAAACTCGTCCGCGAATCCGCCATCCACCAGCGAGCCAAGTAAAGCCGCCCCGCCTTCAAACATCACGTTGGTGAACTTCCTCCGGCCGAAATCGTCCAGCACCGCTTCGAGTGACAATGAGGTGTCATCGATCGCGACCACTTCCGCGCCGTCGGTCGTCCATCCACGCAGTCGATGAGCGTTTTCAGCAAGCGTGAACACGATCACGGGAGTTTTCCGAGCGGTCATTCGCAACCGACATCGTTCGGGAAGTTCGCCGGAAGCCGAAAGCACTACACGAGCGGCTAATCGCGGGCCAGGAGGACGAGCAGTCAGTAAGGGATCGTCCATTACCATTGTTCCGCGACCAATCACGACTGCATCCACGCGCCCGCGAAGCTCGTGAGCGCGCTTTCGCGACTCCTCGCCGCTAATCCATTGTGAATCGCCGGTGCGAGTCGCGATCTTCCCGTCGAGCGACATCGCCCACTTCGCGTGAACCCACGGTCGGCCCATCTGAATCAACTTCAGATACGGAGCGTTCAGCGCGCGGGCTTCCGCCTCGCACAGCCCGACGAAAACCTCCACCCCGGCTGTCTTCAAGAGAGCAAGCCCGCCACCAGATACTTGCGGGAACGGATCGGCCATCGCGCTCACTACCCGAATGATCCCAGCGCGCAGGATCGCATCCGTGCAAGGAGGAGTTTTGCCCCAGTGACAGCACGGTTCGAGTGTGACAACGAGCGTTCCCCCGCGCGCTCGTTCCCCGGCAGCCGCCAGCGCGTGAATCTCCGCGTGAGCTTCTCCAAACTTCTGGTGCCATCCTTCGCCCGCGAGCTGTCCGGCGGAATCCAGAACTACCGCACCGACCATCGGGTTTGGTTCCACGAATCCGCGGCCCTTTTCCGCAAGCGCAAGAGCC
>JAKEEV010000411.1 GCA_022616395.1 Planctomycetia bacterium
GAATAGTCATCAGTAATCAGTAATCAGTCATCAGTCATCAGTTATCGGTGTTTGCCACGCTTTCTGGAAATTGATGACTTGATGACTTGATGACTGATCACTGTTCACTGCTCGCCGATGACTGTTCACTGATTACTGTTCACTGATAACTCTTTCTCCAGGAGCCTTTCCCATGTCGAATCGTCGTGATTTTCTCAAGACATCCGCCGCGGTCGGCGGAGTCGCGATTAGCGGCAACCTCGCGGTCGGCGCGTTTGCCGCCGGCAACGACGTGATCAAGGTCGGGTTGATCGGTTGCGGCAACCGCGGACGCGGCGCGGTTCGGGACATCCTCCGGGCCGAACAGCGGATCAACGGGAAAGAACCGAAGGTGGAAATCGTCGCGGTCGCGGACGCCTTCAAGAACAAGGTCACCAGTGCGGTGAAAGCGTTCAAGGATCCGACCAACGAGAGCTATGGCCCCTTCGTCAAGCAGATGAAAGTCACCCCGGAAACAACCTTCGACGGGCTGGACGCGTACCAGAAGTTGCTCGAGACCGATGTGAATCTAGTCATCCTCGCGACGCCGCCGGGTTTCCGCCCGATTCACCTGGAAGCCGCGATCAAGGCCGGGAAGCACATCTTCTGCGAAAAGCCCGTCGCGGTCGATGCCACAGGCGCCCGCAAGTGCTACTCGCTCGTGGACGAAGCGAAGAAGAAGAACATCGCGATCGTCGCCGGGACGCAACGCCGACACCAGAAAGCCTACATCGAGACGGTCAAGAAGATTCACGACGGCGCGATCGGCGAAATCCGCGCCGCCCGGTGTTCGTGGAATGGTCGCGAACCGTGGTTCCGCAAACGCGAAGCGGGCACGCCCGACAGCACTTACCAGCTCAACAACTGGTATCACTTCCTCTGGCTCTGCGGCGACCACATCGTCGAACAGCACGTCCACAACATCGACGTGATTAACTGGGTGATGAACGATCACCCGGTGAAGGCGGTTGGGTTCGGCGGCCGGGCATTCCGGCACTTGGGCCCGCCGAAGGAGGCGGGACAAATCTGGGATCACTTCGCGGTTGAGTACGAATACAAGAACGGTGTGCGGCTCTCCAGTTACTGCCGGCACTACCCCGTACCAACCGATGACGTGTCCGAAACGGTGATCGGCTCCACGGGGGTCAGCTACACTCGCGACGGCTCCGC
>JAKEEV010000412.1 GCA_022616395.1 Planctomycetia bacterium
ACGCTGTTCAATCTGCTCGGCAAGCCGCGCGGATATTACCTCGTGGAGCCTTCGGAACTCGTCCGCCCACCCGCGAGCGCAAAGAGCAAGTCCGTCGCGCACAGCATCATTGTCGTGGACCGTTCGGGTTCCATGTATTCCGATCTCCCCGCGACCAAAGAAACACTGCTGAAGATTCTCACGCTCGACGAGTATTCGCAGTTCAACCTGGTGGTGACGCTCATCTCGTATTCGAGCGAAGGAGACGTGACCTGCCACTTCGAGCGCGTGCCGATTCGCGAGATCATGAAGAAGGACTCGAAGTATCAGAAGGACATCAAGTCGATTCGCACTTCCTGTGCAACGTGCATCTCTCAGGGGCTTCGGGTGGCTTCGGAGAAGGTGAAGGACAACGAGCTGACCGCGATCACCGTTCACACCGACGGCTATGCCAATGATCCTTCGGCCAATTCCGAATCATCGTCACTGATGAAGTTGTGCGATGGGATGAAGGACAAAGATGTATTCGTGAACACGCTCGCGTACGGCGACTACAGCGACTTCCGGTTGCTCTCGCGTGTCGCGAACGCCGGTGGCGGGGCGTGCATGAAGGCCGGCAAGATCGCCGATGTGTACTCCTCACTCTACAGCTCGACCAAGACGCTCGGCAGTTCGGTCACTCCTCCTCTTGAAGTGCCTCTCGACAAGGGCTTCGACTACCACGTGTTTGTGTCGCGTGCGGCGGGGCGAGTGCTGGGCGGTTCGAGCACGCTTTCGATTCGCGGACTGAAGGCCGAGGACGATGCAATCATTTACAAGTTCCGCAAGATCTCGAAGGAAGATTACGCGAAGCTCAAAGACGTACCCGAAGAGCAAACGAGCGAGGCGGTGTTCGCCTTCGCCAAAGCCAACCTCACCGAAGGCAACTTGAACACCGCGAAGTACGCGATCGGCAGTACCTTCGACGCCACTCTCGTCAGCGCGCACGCGAAGGCACTCACGAATAATCAGGTCGCGGCGTTCGCTCAGGATCTCGATACGCTCGTGCTGTTCAACCCCGGTCAGTTGAGCGAACACGAAATCCTCACCGAAGTCCCGGTGAACAAGAAGATTCCTTTCCTCTCGCTCATCAACCTGTTGGATGCCAATCGCGGAAACTTCGTCATCAACCGCGAGGCTCTGCAACAGGTTTATGTGCGGCGCGGACTGAAACGCATTCAGGGCGAGCGAGACAAGGAAACGGGCAAGGTGACCGAGCCGTGGCTCAAGACCGAGTTCGTCAACGAGGAC
>JAKEEV010000413.1 GCA_022616395.1 Planctomycetia bacterium
GATTTCGTCATCTGGGATTGCCCGGACATGACGACGTGGGCCGCGGAGGGCTACATCAATCGGCTAATGGAAGTCGCGGCTCTCTCCGATGTCATCGTCTACGTTGCTTCCGATGAGCGCTACAACGACGAGGTGCCGACACAGTTCCTTCACCTGCTGGTGAAAGCGGGCAAGGCGGTCGTGGTGGTGCTCACGAAGATGCGCCCGGTGGATGCGCCGGCGTTCATCGAACACTTCCGGCAGGAACTTCTCAGTCGATTGCCGAAGTTGCCAAACGGAGAAGTACCCGCGGTGCCGGTGGTCGCGATTCCGCACATGACGCCCGAAGAGCGCAGAGACCCTCTCGGCGCTGGGGCCAAGTACCGCATTCCGCTACTGAACCAGATTCTCGTTCAGTGCGAATCAGACGCCATCGCGCGCGCACGCACGGTCACGAACGCAACGAAGTATCTCATCACCGCGGGCGACGGACTACTTGAAGTCGCCCGACGCGATCTCGCGGAACTCGACGCGTGGAAAGCCGCTGTCTATGCGGGCAAGGCCGCGTTTGAGGAACGCTACAGGCGCGAATATCTCTCCGGCGAGCAGTTCCGCCGATTCGACACCTACCGCGACCGGCTCACCGATCTGCTGGAGTTGCCCGGAGCGGGGCGCATGATCGGAGGGCTGTTCTGGGCGCTGAGGTCGCCGTATCGGTGGACTCGCGACTACGTTTTTGGGCTGATGGTTCGGCCGAATGTGCTCAATCTCGCCGAACAGACCGTGCTCGCCGGTTCGCTTGCCGGCTGGCTCGACACGCTGCAAGCCGAAGCTCTTCGCAAGGCCAGCGTTCACCCGCTATGGAAGCAGATCGCGGTTCGGTTCGATTCGGAACTCGCTCCTCAAGCACGCGAGCGGTTCAACACCGATTTCCGCACCTTTGAATTGAAAGAATCCGAAGACCTGGAACAAGCCGGCAAGGCGCTCGTCGACGGATTGGAGAAACACCCGGCGTTGCTCTACACGCTCCGAGGAGGAAAGTTCGCGGGCGATCTGATTATCATTGGCAGCGTGTTGTACTTCACGTGGGTTCCCTTCTGGTATGAACTGCTCTTGATTCCGCTGGGCGTCTCCGCGACTCACCAGTTCACCGAGTTGTGTACGCGCGGAGTGGCTGAAGGTGCCCGCAACCGCGTCCGTTCGCATCGCGAATCGCTTGTCACATCGTCGTTGACAACTCCGCTGGCGTCGTGGTTGGCGGAATGGCCGACAACCGGGGGAACGTCGTTCGAGAAGCTTCAACAGGTTCTCCGCCGAGTCCCGGACCTGATTCGCCAGATGGACGAACGCGTGAAGGCCAAAGTCGCTGCGCTCAGCACGCCCGCGCCACAACAACCAGCGCCGCAACAAGCGAACACGCAGGCATCGCCAAATGCGCCGACGGCGCAAGGGTCGCAAGAAGCCAGGGGTTGAAACCCCTGGCTATTGCCGGTGACCCCTTCGGGGTCGCAAAGACCATGTGACACCTTTGGTGTCACCGAGAATAGCCAGGGGTTTCAACCCCTGGTGCTAATTGAGACCGCAATCGCATGAATCAACAAACCACACAAGACGCGCTGCCTCCAGTGAGCGATGTCACACCAGCGCCACCTCCTCCGTTGTTGCGAACACTCTCGCCGCTTCTGCGCGGACTGGAGAAGCAACTTCGCGCGTGGCTCGATGGCCGTCGGCGGTTCCCATTGTCGATGCTTCAGCGCGCGGAACTCGAAGGACTCGCCGAAGACCTCCACCGACAGGCCGAATCGCTCGATGTGGAGAAACCGCTGCTTGTCGTCATGCTCATGGGAGGCACAGGAGTCGGCAAATCTACACTCTTGAACGCGCTCGCGGGCGGGCCGATCGCGCAGTCGTCATTCACGCGCCCCACCACACGCGACCCGGTCGTGTACTTCCACCATTCGGTGAAGTCCGAGCGTCTCGATCCGGCTCTGCGCGTCTGCCGACTCGCTCAACACGACCGCATCGGATTGGAACAGAAGATCATTGTCGATACTCCCGACCTCGATTCCAACGACATCGCCAACCGCGAGAAGCTGAAAGCCCTTCTGCCGGTCGCGGACATCGTGCTTTATGTCGGCTCTCAGGAGAAGTATCACGACAAACTCGGCTGGGATCTGTTCAAGGATCAACGGCAGCGCCGAGCGTTCGCGTTCGTGCTCAACAAGTGGGACCGCTGCGTGACCGGCGAGAGTGGTCTGCGCCCTGACGAAGACTTACTGAAGGATCTCGCGGCCGAAGGGTTCGAGAACCCCCTGCTCTTCCGCACCACGGCTCAACTGTGGCTCGACGCGGCGAAAGCGTATTCCGGCAACGGCCTGCCGCCCAAGCCGCCCGATCTTACCGAAGGCGAGCAGTTCAATCTGCTTCGCAACTGGCTCGAACTTGGCCTCACGCGACTCGAAATCGAAGCGGTGAAAGCTCGAGGAGTGGGGCAGTTGCTCTCGCAGCTTGTTCGCACGGTCGATGGTGTTCGCCCGCCCGATCTTTCTTCCGAAGCCGAGAAAGTAAAGTCCGCGTGGGAGCGAACGCTCGCTGAAGAAGCAGACGTGCAGGCCGATGTTCTTGTCGGCACGCTTGAACCATACCAAACGGAAGTCGAGCACCATTTCAGTGTCGAAGATCAACAGCGCTATCGCGGACTGATGGCCGCGTATCTGAAACTCACCACGCGATTGCGTTACGCCAGTAGCGGCTTACGCGACCGCATTCCGTTCACCGGTCGATTGCTCGGCGGGAAAGTGGAAACCCCTGTTGCGTGGAACCTGGGCGCGTTCGTGCAGGAGTGTGCTCGCACCGCCGGCGAACGCGTGCTCGATCAGCGCACAACGGCTCTCGTGAACCGGCTTCTGGTGGAAGCCGACGCGAAGGGTTTTCCCTTCATTCTGTTAAGCGATCCGACGACCGCGGCCGGTCGACTCGACTGGCGCGAGCGCGTCACTCGCGGCGTGATCGACGCGCTCGCCGAAGTCGAGCGGCAAGCGACTCACCCAACCGGCTGGCGAAGGTGGCTTCGCGGAACACTGAGTCTTCTGGCGAACACACTGCCCGAGATCGCGCTGGTGGGCACTATGGGGATGCTCTTGTGGAACTTCTTCGTACATAATCAGACGCCCGGCATGTTCGAGATGTCGCTTGTGGTGCTGGTGCCTCTCATCGTGATCGTTGTCTTTCATCTGCTCATCCTGCTACTCTTACCGGTGCGGTGGTCGGCGATTCGAGGAGAATTCCGCAAACAGTTGGGCGAACGGATGGCCACGGAACTCGGTCGTGCGTATCTCGCCATTCCCGGCGAGGTCGCGGTCGCTCTTGCCGAAGAACGCAAGCAGGTGGACGCCCTGGTTGCCGAGACGAAGCAAGTGAGCGACTGGCTTGCCGAACGCCAACAAGCCGCCCGCGTCACCGAACTGTATGGGAAGTGAATCGCCTTCAATCACCAGGGGTTGAAACCCCTGGCTATTTCCGGTGACACCTTTGGTGTCCAAAAGACCATGTGACCCTGAAAGGGTCACCGAGAATAGCCAGGGGTTTCAACCCCTGGCTACTGCAAGGCAACACGTCATGGCTGATGGTAAGTGGATTCCCGGGCTGACGCCTTCGATGCCAGTGACAGAGGCGGCGAAGACGGTGTTGACCGCGCGGTTCGCGGTCGTGAATCACTTTCTTCCGCTGGCCGCGGAGAAGCCCGACGAAGACGTTGAATACGTTCATCAACTGCGCGTCGGCACGCGACGCGCCGCGGCGGCTCTGAGGGTGTTCGCTGATGCGCTCCCGCGCAAGCATCTGAAGCCGACCAAGCAAACGCTTCGCACGATTCGCCGAGCGGCCGGAGACGCCCGCGACTGGGACGTCTTCCTGATCGGCTTACCCACCGCGAAACCGCTTGCCACGGAAACCGCCAAGCCCGCGCTCGACTTCCTCCTCGGCTATGCCTTCGGCGAACGCGCCGCGGCTCAGGTGAGACTCGCGGAAACCGCAAGCGAAGTCGGATCGCTATTCGCGGAGCAGAGCGAAGACTTGCCGACCCGCGTTCACAAGCCGCAAGGCAACCCGTCACCGGCGAACTTCGGCGAACTGGCTGGGCAGAATCTCGGAATGCTCTTCCGCGAGTTCACCACCGAGGTAGAAGCAAACCCGACCGAGCCGCAAGCGTTACACGCTCTGCGTATCACCGGCAAACGACTTCGCTACGCCATTGAAATCTTCGCCGACTGCTTCCCGCCGGTCTTGAAGGAGAAGGTGTATCCGCTCGTCGAGCGGGTGCAGGAGTTGCTCGGCGAAGTACAGGACGCGACCGTGGGTATGAACCGACTCACCGGCATCCGCGACCGCATGCAGGCCGTGATGCCCACTCAACTCCCGCGAGTGCGCAAGGGAATCGACGGGCTCACGAAGGCGCTTGCCGCGAAGATCCCCGCGGGCAAGAAAGCATTCACGGCCTGGCGCAAGGAGTGGCTGGAAACGATGAAGGCACTCAAGCTCGAAGTGCTCAAGGCGGCCATCACAGTGTGAAAGCCCACCGCTCC
>JAKEEV010000414.1 GCA_022616395.1 Planctomycetia bacterium
ACGAGCATTTCCATCGCTTCGACCGGGTGCATGTCGGCCAGCACTCGGCGCAAGACGCGAATCTTCTCGTGTTCGTCCGGGTGCATCAGGAGTTCTTCCTTTCGCGTCCCGCTCTTGTTTACGTCGATCGCCGGGTAAACGCGCTTCTCGACCAGTCGGCGGTCCAGGCACAGTTCGCTGTTACCCGTGCCCTTGAACTCCTCGAAGATGACTTCGTCCATTCGCGAACCGGTGTCGACGAGCGCGGTAGCGAGAATGGTGAGCGAGCCGCCTTCCTCGACGTTGCGTGCAGCGCCGAAGAATCGCTTCGGCTTCTGCATCGCGTTGGAGTCGAGACCGCCGGAGAGCAGCTTTCCGCCTCCGGGAGTCTCGGTGTTGTGGGCGCGGGCCAATCGCGTGATTGAGTCGAGCAGGATAATCACGTCTTTCTTCATCTCGACCATCCGCTTGGCCTTCTCCAGCACGATGTCCGCGACGTGGATGTGCTCCTCCGCCGGTTCGTCGAAGGTGCTCGCGACCACCTCGGAGTTCGGGCTTTGCACCAGCCGCTGCATTTCGGTCACTTCTTCGGGCCGTTCGTCCACCAGAAGCACGAACACATACGCTTCCGGGTGGTTCTTCAACATCGCGTTGGCCATCTTCGCGAGCAGGACGGTCTTGCCGGTGCGCGGAGGGGCAACGATCAACCCACGCTGACCCTTCCCCACGGGCGTGACCATGTCCACGATCCGCATGGAGATGTCGTCGGGCGTCGTTTCCAGTCGGAGCCGTTCGTTCGGGTGCAGAGGCGTGAGATCTTCAAAACTGGTGACGGCCGCGCCTTCATCGGGCGACTTGCCGTTCACCAGTTCGATCTGCATCAGCGCGAAGTTGTCCTGATTTTCAATCGGCAGGCGGATCGGGCCTTCCACCACAAGACCGGTGCGGAGGCTCATGCGGCGAATCTGGCTCGGAGAGACGTAAATGTCTTCCGGGCTGGCCAGATAGTTGTGAGCCTGGCTGCGGAGGAAGCCGTAGCCATCGGGAAGGACTTCCAGCGTTCCCGACCCCCGAACTACCTCCCCGCGTTCAATCTGTCGGCGGACGATGCCGACGATGAGTTGAGCGCGGTTCATTCCGGTGTGCTCGTGGATGCCTTCTTTCTCCGCTAAAGCGAAGAGCTGTGGCATTGGCATCCGGTAGAGGTCGTCGAGTCGCGAAGCGCTGCCGGCGGGGCGTACCCGCTCGGTGCGTTCAGTGCGTTCGGCACGCTCGCCTCGATCTGCGGGCGGAGGGGCCGGTGTAGCCGGAGCGGGCGGAGCACCAGGACTGGGTCCGTCGGTCGGCTTGCGAAGGGGCCGCTTGGCGGCAACTGCGGCGGCACGAAGTGAGGGGCGCGGCAGTGGCGACCCTTCGACGCCTTTGGCGTCGGGCATAACAAAATCCTCAAACAGAAGGGGTGAAAATCGACTCGGGGCGGTGATCGCCTCCGGTCAGAAGGGGTGGCTCCGTGCAAAAACGGAACGCCACCGGAACGAGTTACGCGGGACCGATTCCCCGTAACGATACCAACATCACTCGGTTAGAGAGTTCGCACAGACTTCCCCTTTGTGGGGCAACCAGGGTAACTGGTCGAGTCGTCGCGGTAGACACAGTGCCAGAACACAGGGGGGGAAGTCAAGATGCGTTATGAGTCAGGCAGACTCACGACGCGAAAAGGTGCGGGCTTCCAACTCATCGGGAGTTTACGCCATCCAGACGTAACGTCAACAGGATAATACGCACTCGGATGCGAAAAATCCAGAGGGAATGCGCAAAGAGTCAGCCTGCGGATTCTGGCGAACCTGCTCTGGAAGTAGGTGCCGCGAGCCGAGCGGCACGAGTTACAGAGTCCGGCGAGCCGAGCCGGACCTACTTTCAGCCCGCCTCGGCAAGGCGGGCCTACCTTCACGGTTCCGAAATCAGCACCAGAGTCGCGAACGGGGCGAGCGTGTAACTGCTCCCGTCCGCCACGTGAGGCCCTTCTCCTTCCGGGATGAAGTCGTCCGGGCTGGGGAGCGAGGTGTCGATCAGTCTCCTCCAGCGCCGACGAGTAGGAGCGACCGGGATTCGGAAGCGTAACGCTTCGCTCCAGGCGTTAAACGCAACGTAGAAGTCGTTGTCGATCTGGTAATCCGGGTCGCTTTCGCGCCCGGTAAATCTGCCATCCAGAGCGAAGGCCAGAGTGCGCGCGTGATGACTGAAATCCGGCTGGTACGGCTCGATGCCGTGCCAGTGGATGTCCGCGAGCATCGGCAACACGCCGGCAGACTCACGTCCCGTTCTGCTGAGTGGCGCGGGGGTCGATACGCCAACCCCCGAAGTATCGCTGCCGGGATGTAAGCCCGCGTCACCCGGTCGAACTGGTCCGGCAGGAGGAAATAGCTCCACGGAAGGCGAACCGGCCTCAACACCAAACGGAACGATGGTCGCTGACCGTTCGCGCGCCCCGTCAGGACGAAGCAGCTCGCCGGTGAAGAATCGTCTGCGGCGCAGTGCCGGGTGTCGCTTTCGCAAATGGATCAACTCGCGCACGAAGCGCAGAAACTCCTTGTTCTCTTCCGCCAGGTTCCAGTTCAGCCACGAAATATCGTTATCCTGACACCAGGCGTTGTTGTTCCCCTTCTGAGTGCGCAAAAACTCGTCTCCAGCCAGAATCATCGGCACGCCCTGACTGAGCATCAGCGTCGTCATCATGTTCTTGGCCTGCCGCAAGCGCAGAGCGAGCACCGCGGGATTGCTTGTCTCTCCTTCGACCCCGCAGTTCCACGAATAGTTCGCGTCCGACCCGTCGCGGTTGCCTTCGCCGTTGGCCTCGTTGTGCTTCTTGTTGTAACTGACCAGATCGCAGAGCGTGAAGCCATCGTGAGCCGTGACGAAGTTCACCGAGTGCCTCGGAAGCCGCCCACTCCACTGATAGAGGTCGGAGCTTCCGCAGATACGGTTGGCAAGCGCGCCTGTCACGCCCAGATCGCCTTTCCAGAATCGCCTCACGTCGTCGCGATACTGACCGTTCCACTCGCTCCACCGCCGACCGAACGGAAATCGCCCCACCTGATACAACCCGCCCGCGTCCCACGGCTCCGCGATCAACTTCGTGTCCGCCATCACGCCGTCTTCCGTGATGCTCTCGATCACCGGCGGCTCGACCATCACATTTCCCTTCCGGTCGCGACCGAGAATACTCGCAAGGTCGAAGCGCAAGCCATCAACGTGCATGTCTCCGACCCAGTACCGCAAGCACGTCATGATGAGGTCGCGCACAATCGGGTGATTGCAGTTCACCGTGTTTCCGCAACCGGAGTAATTCAGATACCGGCCCTGTTCGTCGAGCAGGTAATACAGTTCGTTATCCAGCCCGCGAAAGCTGAATGTGCGTCCCTGATCATTCCCCTCACCGGTGTGATTGAACACCACATCCAAAATCACCTCGATGCCCGCGGCGTGCATCGCGCGGACCATGTCGCGAAACTCGTGCGTCTGGCTGTAGTGCTTGGCGCTGGCGGCGAAAGCGGCTTTGGGTGCCGCAAACGCGATCGGGTTGTAACCCCAGAAGTTCGTGAGCTTCTCGCCCGTCTCCGGGTTGAAGAACGGACAGTCGCACTCGTCCCACTCGAAGACCGGCATCAGTTCAATGACCGTGACGCCCAGCCACTTCAAGTACGGAATCTTCTCGACCATCCCGCGAAAAGTTCCTGGGTGTGTGACTCCGGCCGAAGGGTGACAAGTAAATCCACGAACGTGAACTTCGTAGATGATCGACTCTTCGAGCGGCGTCAGCGGAGGAGCATCATCTCCCCAGTCATACCGTGGCCCGCGTCGATACTGACTGCGTCGGGTGGTTCGCTGAGGATCGATTTCGCAAGTTCCGGCCCAGGCTGCTCCGTTGGAGAGCATCGTTGCCGCAGGGTCGAGCAGCAGTCGGGAAGGATCGAATCTCGTTCGTGGACCGTGTGGACCATCCACGCGCCAGCCGAAGCAGAAAGCATCCGGCAGTTCGTGAACGCGAATGTGCCAGTGGTCTCCGGTGCGATTCTTCCTCGGATCGAGCGGCAACTCGGCGAGCGGAGAGCTTCCTCCTTCAGCGGGCAGGAGGACAAGCGTGACGCGTTCGCCGTGTCTGCAAAGTAGCGCGAAGTTGACTCCATCGGGCATGATCGATGGGCCAAGCGGCAGCGGTCGCCCGCGTGTGGTGCGAAAGGACTGCATCGCGACTCCCACGATGAGAGAGGAACGCGATTACCGGTACGGTTCCCGCGTGTCGCGGCAACCTGAGTTTCAAATGTCGAGTGATTCACGCATTGTGGTACAATCTCACCCGATCCGACAACTCGCGGAGATTCGTCATGAAGCGGAACGCAAGCGCGCTGTGGGTTGTGTTTGCCCTCCTCGGCTCTGCCGGAATCGCGCACGCGGATGAAAAGCCAACCCTTGAGGACGTCAAGAAGGCGTGGAAGGCCCGTCAGGAAGC
>JAKEEV010000415.1 GCA_022616395.1 Planctomycetia bacterium
ACATCGAAACGCGGCAGCATCCGTTGGAGCGTGTGGTGAACGCGGATCACGCGGTCGGTGTCGTCGCGCTCACCGGCTTGGCGTTGTGCCAGGGTGTTGATGATTCGCCTCGTCTGTGCAGGTGTCTCGTCGGTCTGTAACAAGAGGCAGCGATTCGCGTCCTCTTCAAAGATGTTGGTCAAGGTGGTCGTTTCGGTGAACGCGATTGGCCCCTCTTGCTCTATGGTTTGCGTCTCGATTCCATTCCCGATCTTCATGGGCATGAGCTTCGAGAGTCGGCCGCTGGCGAGCATCTCGCGGAGAGCGCGTGTCGCCTCTGCGGTTTCGTCGTCCTCCAACCGTGAGCGTTCTCCGGCAACAACCCACTTGTGCCGTAGGCTTCCCGGCTTCATGTGGAACAGTGCTTTTGGCGTCATCTGCGTGGCGTGGACGAGACCTTCCGGCGGGAAGAGGGCCGCTACCTTTTCAACCGTGTACGACTTACCGGACGACGAGGAACCCCGGACGATCCCGGCCAGAGGTCGGGGGAGCAACCGGGACACGCCGATGAGGTAGACGGTAGCGACCAATTCGCGCTCGCCAGCCACGCCCAACGTCGCGGCAGCGTCGCAGACCCGTCCGATGAGTTCTGGGTCTTCGAGGATGGTGGTCGCCTCGTCGGTGATGTCTTGCGGCGTGCTTGCCAGCGGGTCGGACTCGCTCTCGGTGGCTCGTGGCTGTGCGGTCGAGTCGGTCGCGGCGAACGTGATGAGTTGGGAGTCGAGGGCGTCGCGGTCGATGCCCGGAAACCTGTCTGTGAGCGCGTTGAGGAACTTCTTGCGGGCAGTCGCACTGCCGACGTTCAGTGTATCGACGTGCAACACCCTCTCTCCGTGCTTCACGGTCACACGATGCCGTTTGCCGTCGCGTTCGGCAAGCAGTTCCAGGTTCGTTTCGGTCGCGCTCACTTCGCCCCCTTCGTCGTGATTGTCAGGTTGAGCCGTCGCACGTTGGCAGTGGAGATAATTCGTTCCACGTCCGCGTGAGTCGCTCCAGTTGCAACCCAATCGCGCATGTCCTTGCAGCCGTCCGGCGGGCGAATCACCCGCACGTCGCGGCAGTAGAGAGCCAGCGATGACGCCAGAACTTCAGCCCCCCGGATGCCGGGTTCGTCGTTGTCGCGGACGATGACCACGGCAGCGGGCTTGCAGGTACGCACCAGCGCGACGAGGTGCGCCGTTCCGCCGGTGCAGGACGGACGCCCAACCGCGTTCAGAAATCCGATGGAGTGCGCGGCTATCGCGTCGGTGGCGCCTTCCAGGACAAGTAGTAGTTCGTCGGTCGCAATCGCGGTCACAGGCAGGAACAGTGCTTCCTTGCTCCCCTTCACGCTAAACTTCCCACCGTCCGACCGGCGAAGCCGGATGCCGGTAACCGAGCCGGTCATCGGGTTACGCATCGGGAACGACCACGCGGGGTAACTGGCAGCCCAACCCACCCCGTAGGCGGTCAGGCTCGTCCTCGTCACGCTGACTCCCAGTTCCGCCGCGAAAGCGGTCAGGCGTTCCGCGGTCGCGGCCTGCTGGTAGCCGCTGGCGAGTTGCGTCACGTCGGGCAGTGGTGGACGGGTCAGGATGGTGACACGACGAGGTTCCCGCAGTCGTGGCGCGTCGGCGAGCCGATGCAGGTAACCGGCATCGCCGCAACGCTTGGGCGATTCGGTGCGCGGGCAAATCGCCGCGGTCTTGTCAGCCGCAATGAGGCACCAGTCCGATTTGCCACACACCGGGCAGCGCATCTTGCGCGAGACACGAAGCCACTTCGTTTTGGTTGGGATCATTGGTCTTCCTTCCGAGTCTTCGTACAAGTGGGCCGATCCGAGCTGCCCGTCGCGAGCGCCATCAGCCAGTCGCGCAGAATTGCCCTTTCCTCGACTGGCGAGGCAAGCCGCTCATGAATCAACACCAAGACCGCGTCGAAGTCCACAGTCGCCAGCAGCTTGCCGGGCACGGTGGCAGGTGGGATGTCAGCGGGCATTGGCCATCCCCTTCCGGTCGGTCGGTGGGGTCAACGCATTGCCAGTGGTCAGATGCAGTTGCAAGCGCAGAGCTAACCGGAGCAGGCGACGGAGCAGCCGCGCCCGCTCATCGGCAGCGTCGATAGCGGCCCGGATCGTGTCCGGGTCGGAAATGGTGATGATCGGTGGAGCAGGTGGAACGTGAATCATGCAGGCCTCGTGAGGTCGTCTGCCTCACCTTAACCCGCACTCCGATGGCTGGGTATGACCGCCGTGTGACCGCGATGTGACGGTCACAGCACGGTCACACGTTTACGCTGGCACCGATTGGCCGGTCGGCCAGTAGCCACGGTTTGGAATGTTGATGAGTTGGCCATTCGCGACCATCCATGCCAAGTGATGCCCCAACTTCCCTTCCGTCTTGAGCTTCATTGCCTTCACCAATTCGGGACGGGTGAGCGGCGTGCCGGCCGCCTGAATCGTTGCGATGATGTCGTTCTGTCGATCAGTGGAAGGCTGGTTCGAGTCGCGTCTCGGCTTATCCTCCCGGTTCTGCTCGACGTTCACGAGTTCTGGTTGTTTTCCGGCGGTGTTCAGGACGTGCGATACGAAGTCGGACAACCGTGCCCATTCGTCGTGCCAGGCTGCCCAGTCAGGGATGGGATTTGGACGCCAGCCGCGGGGCCGTTCAATACCCAGTACAGCGGCCAACTCCGCGACGGACTCGAAGCAAGGGCGCAACTCGTCTTCCGCGCCATTTGCGTCGAAACGCCCCATCACACGATGAAGGAATCCCCGCTGCCCCTCATCACGTAATCGGGGAATCTCTGCGAGGAACCGGCGGAACGAGTCGCGCGCGTGGCGTTCGGGGTTGTCTTTTGCAAGATTGAAGAAATGCTGTCTCAGGGCGTCGGCCACACAGCACAGCGCTTCGAGTGCAACTCGCAGTTCAGTAGGTGGGATCGCGCCCCAATCGATCTGTTGGAACGTTATTTCTGTCTCGACTGCCAACTCGGAGAGTCGTGGCGTGAACGCCGCAGACAGGTTACGCCAACATGGGTCTTCGGGACCGTACTGGTTTGGTGGCTGAGGGAGGCGACCATTTGACGCGGCACATTCCGCCTTGAAGCAGGCATCGAAGAACGCGGATGCAACTTCGGCGTCGGACATAGCACGTATCCAGGTTGTCGGATTGATGGGCTGGGTGGGTTCTGATTCCTTCCCCTTTCTGTTTCCTCTCTCCGTATTCGGCGTGGTAAGAGCTGGTTTCGCGGATAACACCTCTGAGCGGATGGCAATGAAGCGATGACGGCCGAACGGGAGATTCAACGCGGCGATGCGAGCCGGAAGGCGGGCGTTTGGGTCAGTCGATTTGTGTATGTCGAAGTAGAGATCATCGATCCATGCGGCCTGTTTGCACGCATCGAGAGTCGGCAGAACCTCCATCCCTTTCTCCAAGAGGTATTCGGCGACAGGGGCGAAGTTGACCAACACAACCGGCCGGTCGCCTTCAAACAGCGGTTCCGGTACGGGATTGTTGAGGTAGCAAGCAACCAGCCAGTTGCGGAAGTGGTCAGGGATCGGAGGGAAACCATCGGGTGTCATTCTCTCTTCTCGACCGCTCGCGGGTGTAGCGGTCGGGATTGCCGGGACGATGGTTGGTTCCTTGTTCTCACATATCGGAGCGTCGGAGATATCAGCGGCGGGATCGGCGTGCCATCGCAATGATTCCAGCCACTCCGCTTCCTTCCGCTTTTCCTCCGCCCACTGCTCAGGGGTCGGCGATTCCGGGGAGCGGGGCGGTAGGTCACAGCGCAGTTTCTGCGCCATCCGCCACACGACACCGTTGAGAAGCACCGCAGCGAGTTCTCGGAGTTCTTCCCGACCGGCGGGAGTTACTGCCAGTTCAGCAGCTTCAACACGGATGGCTTCCGGGTCAGTGTCATACAACCACCGCAGTGCGTGGTTCCACCGTGCCGCATCAGCCGGGGTGGGCTTCGGGACACAACCAGCGCCAGGCCGCGGCAGGTCATCACCGTAAGCCGCATCGAGCGCTGTACGCACTTCGACGATGCGATTCACCAGCGTGTCGATGTAGTCCGCCGACAGAACTGGTAACGCGCTATGCGGTGGAATTTCCCGCAACCGTGTGCGTGCGATAGCTTGTTGATCGCCCCGCCGAAGTGCTTCAAGGTCGCGCGAGTCGGTGGGCGGATAGCTGGCCTGAGCCGCTGTCAGTGGGTCGAGGATCGCGAGTGCTTCGAGCATCCGGGCACGTTTGTCCCGTTCCGCCTCTTGGCGGACAAGTTCACCAGCCCGCCGTTGACTCAGTTCGACAAGTGAGGGGACCGTTGGGGCGTCCGGCTGTTCCGCGGCGACTTGGAGCGTGGCTTTCAATCTTCCCCACGACTTGCGAAACGGGGAATAATTGCCCCCTTCAATCGCGCTCAAGAATTCCCGAAGATCAACGGCCAGAGCATCGCATTGGTCGATTCTTATCAACTGGCGAACCAACTCTGCACCCACGCGCACAATCTCGGCGCGTGATTCTTCTTCTCGTTGGGCTTCTGCGCAGTCGCGCGGTGGAATTGGGTCGGAACCGGTAAAAGTGATTGTCGGGACGTTGAATTCCCGGTCAAACCTCTCGACGAGGGCAATGAACGCGGCAACAGCCGTGTGAAGGGTGTTTGACATGAGCACATCCAGGGTATCGGATCGGTCAGTGAGAACGTCCGTGAGGTTTGGCAACTCACCCGCCGTCGGAGCAGTCCACGAGTTGATTGGCCGACCGGTCAACTGCTGTTCGCAGAAGTGGAGGTCATCGACGTGGCCCTGAACGGCTGGCACCGTTTCGAGGGTTTCGCGGAAGCCAGCGGGATGTTGCTTTGAAGGTGGAGACAGCAGACGGTCCCGATAGAACTCCAACCACCCGAACGCAACCCGTAGGGTCGGGTCGGCGTCTGTGTGCCTCAACATCCTCGCGAGATCATCGGCCCTTACCCCGCGTGCGGCTTCGAGAAGTAGCGCCGCAGCGGTCGGCGCGCCGCGATCCCACCAGCACTTGTAGTCACACAGCCGTTGAAGCCGGTGCGCTGCGGTGTGGTGCTGCATATCCTCCCGCACTTCCTCCAATCGATTCAGGAGCGCGCCAACTTCAGCGAGAGCAGATGCGGCAGTTCTGGCATCTGTGAGGCTGTACTCGGCCGAAGTATCGAAGGCATTGAGCAGTCGCGACCAAGCACCAGCCCAG
>JAKEEV010000041.1 GCA_022616395.1 Planctomycetia bacterium
CTGAAGGCGCAACTGAAGGCGCAACTGAAGGCGCAAGCGAATCCGCGCCCGAAGGCGAGGAGCAGGTCAAGCTTCAGCAGACCATCCAGATCAAGGATGTCGGGCCGTGCAAGAAGCACGTCAAGGTGACCATCGACCGCAGACAGATCGACAAGCGGTTCGACGAGAAGTTCACCGAACTGACCCAGAGCGATCAACCGCAAGTTCGCGGATTCCGACCCGGCAAAGCTCCGCGAAAGATCATCGAGCGGCAGTATTACGATACCGTCGCCGAAGAGATCAAGTCACAGGTGCTCATGGCCAGCCTGGAGCAACTCGCCGAAGAGCAAACCATCGCGCCGCTCAGTCCGCCGGAGTTCGATCCGAGCTTGCTTGCCATCCCCAAGGAAGGGCCGTTCATCTACGAGTTCGACATCGAAGTGCGGCCGGAATTCGATCTGCCCGAATACAAGGGGCTGAAACTCCGCCGGCCGGTTCACACCTTCAGCGACACCGAGGTGGAAGAGCAGAAGAAGCGTCTGCTCGATCAGTACGGTCAACTTGTTCCGAAGGAACCGCCCGTCGTGGCTCTTTATGACACCATCACGGCCGATGTGGTCATTTCCTTCCGCGACAAAGAGATCAACAAACTCGAAGAAGTGCAGGTAAAGGTCGGCCCGCAATTCGCGCTGGCGGATGGAGTCGCGGAGGACTTCGGCAAGCAGATGACTGGAGCCAAACCGGGCGATGTGCGGACGGTGGACATCGTTCTGTCTCAGGAAGTCGCCGAGCAACTTCGCGGACAGAAACTTCAGGCCACATTCACCATCAAGGACGTGAAAACGACTCGCCCGCCGGAACTGACACGCGATTTGCTCGAAGAAGCGTTCGGGGTCAGCACGCCAGAAGCCTTTGATGAGTTGGTAAGGTCGGTTCTGGAACGGAGGCTGGAATACACTCAGCGCCAGGCCGCCCGGAAGCAGGTTCTGGAGCAAATCGCAAGCGCTGCGACGTGGGAACTTCCACAAGACATGCTTCGTCGGCAAGCCCGCAAGACATTCGCTCGCCGAGTGATGGAAATGCGCAACTCCGGCATGAGCGAAGAGCAGATTGCCGGTCGCCGACGCTTGCTGGAACAAGACGTGCTCAAGAACACCGAGGCGGCACTGAAGGAGCACTTTGTCCTTCAGAAGGTGGCCGAGGTCGAGAAGATCGAGATCGAGGAAGAAGATATCGACCTGGAAATCGAGCGGCTCGCGGATCAGGCCGGCGAAAGCCCGCGCAAGATGCGTGCCCGGTTGGAGAAGGAAGACTTGATGGAGGCCGTGGCCGCCGACTTGCTCGAACGCAAGGCGCTTGACCTGATTATCGCCAACGCCACCTACGAAGACTACGAGATGAAGGCGGATGAGCAGGAGAGCGAAGTCGCAACCGTCTCCGAGCAGGCTGTCCCGGAATCCGCGGCTCAGACCGAAACGCCCTCCGAGACGCCTTCGGAACCGAAACCGGATACACCGGGCAGTTGACCTCGCGCGTACAGTAACAGTACGGGATAACGAATACCCCAAGCTGGCAATGAAGGATGGCTCACCGACTGGTGACTCGATGGAGATAACTCATGTTCCCGCCTTTTGACCCCCACAACCCAGATTCGTTCGAGCCGCTCTTGCAACGCGGCCATTACGAACGCCGGCGCGAGATGACGCTGGCTGACTTGCTCCTCGAACAACGCATCATCTTCTTCAGCTACGAGATCCACGCGGCAACCGCCGACCTGGTTATCAAGCAACTGCTCTACTTGCAGTACGAGAACAAGTCGAACGACATTCACATGTACATCAACAGCCCCGGCGGCAGCGTCAGCTCGACGCTGGCGATTTACGACACCATGCAGTTTCTGGATGCTCCGATCCACACGTACTGCATGGGAATCGCCGCCAGCGGAGCCGCGGTGTTGTTGGCCGCGGGCACCAAAGGGAAGCGGTATTGCCTGCCGAACTCCAAGGTGATGATCCACCAGCCCTACGGCGGAGTCAGCGGGCAAGTTTCGGACATCGAAATTCAGGCCAACGAGATTCGCCGAGAGCGTCAGCGGCTCAACGAGATTCTCGCCAAGCACACCGGCCGCTCGGTCGAGGAGATCGCCAAGGAAACTGACCGCGACAAGTATTACCACGCCGACGAAGCCAAGGAGTTCGGCATCGTGGATCAGGTTCTCGTTCGACCAGAGAAGAAGTGACCCGAGCGCGGAACGCGGAACGTGGAGCGCGGAACTGAAGACGAAAACAGAAACCAGAAACGGTAGTCGGTCTGGCACCTCGTTGCTTTCGTTCCGCGTTCCACGTTCCGCGTTCCGCGCTTCTGCCGCATGTCCGCCATCTCGTTGGCGAGGTGGGGTTCAACATTCCGACACCGCTCATCACCCGCGAACCGACCGCCGATTCAGATAGTGCGGCGGTTCGCCCGGAGGACCGAATATGCCGCTGGTACCGATTGTGGTGGAAAGCCGAGGACGCGAAGAACGCGCCTACGACATCTACAGCCGACTCCTCAAGGATCGGATCATCTTCCTGCAAGGAGTGGTCCACGACGAAATGGCGAACCTGATTGTCGCACAGATGCTCTACCTCCAGTTTGAAGACCCGAAACGCGACATCAGCCTTTACATCAATAGCCCCGGCGGAAGCGTGACCGCGGGCATGTCGATTTACGACACGATGCAGTTCGTGACGTGCGATGTCTCAACGTATTGCATGGGGCAG
The DNA here is from genome assembly GCA_022616395.1 of Planctomycetia bacterium. Classification (GTDB taxonomy): domain Bacteria; phylum Planctomycetota; class Planctomycetia; order Gemmatales; family Gemmataceae; genus Gemmata. The sequence goes on from JAKEEV010000041.1 coordinate 2,742, forward strand.
GCGGCAAGCATGGGCGCGATGCTTCTGACCGCGGGCACCAAGGGCAAGCGGTATTGCCTGCCGAATGCGCGTGTGATGATTCACCAGCCGCTGGCAGGCACCGAGGGGACGACTGAAGAGATTTTGATCCACGCGAAGGAGTTCCTGCGGACCAAGGACACGCTCAACAAGCTCTTGTCCAAGCACACCGGCCAGACGCTTGAAGCGATCCAGAAGCACACCGACCGCGACAACTTTATGTCCGCGATGGAAGCCCGCGAGTTCGGGCTGGTCGACAAGGTGCTGGAACGGATGCCGGTTGAACAACTGACGCCGCGCCCCGCGTCTGAATAGTGTGCGGTCTCACGTGGGCAGTGGGCAGCAAGCAGGATGCAGACGACCCAACTACTTTCTGGGCGGTCCACGCGAAACCGCTCGCTTGTGGTTTCCGTTCGTCTGCTTGTCTGCACACTGCTTGCTGCCCACTGCCCACTTCTCTTCGGTTGCCAATCCACCAAGCGATACGAACTGATCGAGGCCGAACTTCGCACACGCGAGCGTGAACTCGCCGACACTCGTGCGGCTCTCGATCAGGCCCAAAATCTCCTCCGAGCTTACGAAGCCTCGCAACGCCACTCCCCTGTACCCGGACAGCCAGCCGGAACCGGAACAGGCGGCTTTGCGCCCGTCAAAGAAATCGCGCTTGCGCGCGGAACCGGTGGCGTCGATGAAGACGGCGCGCCGGGCGATGAGGGGCTAATGGTGGTGATCGTTCCCAAGGACGAGGACGGCTCCGCGATCAAGATTCCAGCGCGAGCGCTGGTCGCGGCGTGGGAAATCACATCCGCCGGGCTGAAGAACCCCATCGGCTCGTGGAACATCCCTGCGGAGAAGCTTCGGCCAACGTGGAAGAGCGGACTTATCAGCACCGGCTACTTCGTCGCGCTACCGTGGCAGACGTTGCCAAGCACGGATCGCTTGCGAATCGCGGTGCGACTTGTCAGCGCCGACGGCCGCACGTTTGAAACCGACCGAGACGTTTACATCCGCCCGCCGCTTCCTCCGCGCGGCGGGAGTGTGCCAGTGTTGCCTTATCCGCAACCCGCATGGCCCGGTTCGCCGAACACACCCGGCACGCCGACAATCCCCACTCCTCCCGGCGGCCGACAGCCGCTCTTTCCAGAGATGCCGCCGCCTGGCGTTCCGCCCGCGATTCCGCCCGGTTTCGAGGAACTTCCTCCTCCTGCTCCGTTCAATGGCGGAAATGATCGCGGAGCGAGGCTCCTTCCGCCTGTAAAACAGGAGTAATCAGTGATCAGTCATCCGTCATCCGTCATCAGTTATCAGGGATCAGTGGTCGGGGATTACTGATGACTGATCACTGTTCACTGTTCACTCCGAGATCACCATGGCCACTCTCTCGCACTTTGACGAGTCCGGCGCGTCCCGCATGGTCGATGTGGGAGGTAAAGCCGAAACGAACCGCACCGCCCGCGCATCCGCACTCGTCCGGATGCAACCCGCGACACTCACTCTCATCCGAGACAAGCAACTTGCGAAGGGTGATGTGCTCGAAGTCGCGCGGCTTGCGGGCATCATGGCCGCGAAGAAGACCTCGGAGTTAATCCCGCTGTGCCATCCACTTGCGCTGACTTCGGTAAAGCTGGATTTCACGTTCCCGTCGGAAGATTCACTGCGAATCGAGGCCACGGTCGCGGTTTTTGCCCGAACGGGTGTTGAAATGGAGAGCCTCACTGCGGTTAGTGTCGCAGCCCTGACGGTGTACGACATGTGCAAGTCGGCCGACCGCGCGATGACCATCGAAGCGGTCCGGCTGGAAGAGAAGGCCGGCGGGCAAAGCGGACACTTCGTCCGCGAGCCGGTCTCAAAGTAGCCCGCCACTCCGTGGCGGAGAAATTTACCGCCACGGAGTGGCGGGCTACTTTGAATTGACGGTCCACACCGCGGGCATATGCTTCCCGGATTGCGAATTCGGTAGGTGCCGCGAGCCGAGCGGCACAAATCAGAGCCGCGACCATCAGGGAGCGCTTGATTGCGCTCCCTCACGGTCGCGGCTCCGAAAGACAGCCTACTGCGGCGCACCGGAAGCGGGAGAGCCGCGCGATGGGAGCCGCAATGGCAACTGTTCTGCCCTCCGCAACCAGCGGGGCTGGCTTCAAACCACACACAATGCCTTTTGCCCCAGTCGCGGCCGACATCGCGGAGGCGGATCGCATCTTCGACCGCACACTCGCGCCCTACAAGTCCCCCTTCGGCGCCCTGATCGAACACCTCAGACACTATCGCGGAAAGCGACTCCGCCCTGCGCTCTTACTGCTTACCGCGAAGGCTTGCGGGAAGCTTACAGTTACTCATCACACGCTCGCGGCAGCCGTGGAGATGATCCACACCGCGACTCTGGTTCATGATGACGTTCTGGACGAAGCCGAACTTCGCAGACACATACCCACCGTGAACGCGGGCTGGGGGAACAAGGTCAGCATCCTGCTCGGCGACATGCTCTTCACGCACGCGTTCCACTTGACAAGCACCGTGGACGGCCGAGCGTGCAACATCATCGGCGAAGCGACCAACCGCGTCTGCGCTGGCGAATTGCGTCAAGTGACCGAACGCGGAAATCTGGAACTGACGGAGTCAGACTACTTCGCGATCATCGACGGCAAGACCGCGGCTCTGACCGAATGCTGCGGCCGGCTTGGAGCGCTGGATTCAGGGGCTTCAGAAGAAGTGGCGACGAAGCTCGCGAACTTCGGTCGCAATTTGGGGCTGGCGTTTCAGATTGCTGATGACCTGCTTGACCTGGTGGGCAACGAGGAACTGGCCGGTAAGACGCTCGGCACCGATCTCGAACAGCAGAAACTCACGCTTCCGGTGATTCACTCGCTGCACCGACTCCCGGCGACCGAGTCCGCGCAGCTCCGAAACTCGATCCGCACTGGCGGAGAAGGAGTTGGCCTTCGCGTGCTTCATGCTTTGGAGAAGACGCAATCGCTGGCTTACGCAAAGCGCAAGGCGGAAGAATTCGCCCGAGCCGCGCGGCAAGAGTTGGACTGCCTGCAACGAAGCGATTGCCGCACGATTCTGGAATCGCTGACCGAATGGAGCGTGCGCAGAGAGAAGTAAGCGAACGCGCCGTTCGCCTTAGAACGGTGGCTCCACGTTGGGTGGTGGCAACCCTGGCGTTTCTTCGTGTGTTTCGTGTCGCGCGCGGTAGATTGCTCCGAGTTTGTCCAAACCGAACTCTTCGCGAGCTTGCCGCACGCCTTCCCGCACCGCATCCGCGCCTGTTGCGTCTCCCAGTTGCTCGAACTCCCGCGCCAACTCATCCAACTCGCGCAAGCCCTCTTCGACGGTCTCCCGACTCCACTCGTCCGCTGGGTTCCAGGCTCGAAGCACATCGGCCGCGCGCCGGCGGAACGGTTCCGGATCAGCGCTCACGGACCAGAAGCCCGGCAACGGTTCGGTGAGAAGAGGAGCTAACTCCGGCGTCCGTTCCAGCATGGCGAAGATAAGGGCGATAAGCTCTGCCTTATCTCTCTGCGCGAGATTCGCTTCCGGGTCATCCAACTCGGCGAATCGACGGGGATCTTCAACATGTGCCAGCAACACGGCCGCGACGTGCTTGCAACGCCCCTCTTCACCAACCGGACAACCACAGAAAGCAGAAGCCACAACTCCGGAACCGATCCTGACCTGCACGCGATACGGTCTCGTTCGCGTGCCCTTGACGCATGCGTGAAGGGTGTCACGAGAGCGGATGGTGCCGGTTACCGCAGCATCGGCATACGGCCGACCTTTGCCGATCTCGAAGTCTCCGACCCAGGAGCGGGCGGCATCAAGGTTGAGCAGCGGTTGATTTGACATGGTGTGCGTCCTCCGTGACCGGTGCGCTATTCACACTCGGCGGGCTTACGCCGCGCCGTTCGCCGGGGCTTACACTTGTCGCGCGCCGCTTTCTTCCTTCGGTGGAGAGGCGAGAGTCCAGCGGAGGTCGTCGGGCAGTTCGTTCAGCACTCGTTCGCGCACGTCTGGAGTTAATTCCTCGTGCAGTGCCCGAGCAACTCCCGCGAGTACCGCCTCGAATACCTGCCCCTGGTTGTTGTGATCGAACGCGAAGTTATCTTCGAGCATCTCGATCACCCATTCGGCCATCTCGCGCGCGGCCCGGTCGTTGGCCATATTCACCCCGCGAATCATCTCTGCCGTTTGCCAGAAGTAGAAGTCGGGGGGAACTTTTGTCCGGTAGAGGATTCCGGGGAGCGGAGCGGCCAGGAGCGGTTCCACTTCGGGCGAGCGCTGAATCATTTGTAGGATCAGCGCGATCAACTCCGGCTTCTCGCGACTCTCCAGGTCGGTGTAAATGTCACTGAGTTTGACGAACCGGTTCGGTGATTCGAGATACGCCAGAAGCGTCGCCGCGATGTGTTTGCACTTCCCCTTCTCGGAAGGAGCCGACCGACCAACCGGGCAGGTACAGCCCGCCGCGACCACCGCACCGCCGCTTGGTTGCACCCACACGCGATACGGCCGCGTCCGCGTTCCCTTCACGCACGCTTTCAATAGTTTCCCTTCAAGTACACAGCCACTGACCGCCGCGCCTTTGGCATACGGCCGGCCTTTTCCAATCTCAAGATCCCCGACCCATTCGCGAACAGCTTCGAGACTCAGCAGTGGGGTTGCGGTCACGGCTTGCGTCCTCGGGCGGCGGGTGGCAGAATCAGCCACGCTGTACATCACTATACTTATAACTCGGCTCGATCATGAACCCCCAAGATCTGGAACAATTTTTGACGCAATCCCTGGCCGACCGCAAGCTCTCAGGTGGTGAAAAATCCGCACTCGCGGACTGGCTGGCAAAGAACGTAAAAACCGACCATCATCGCGGACTGGTCCGCCACGCCGCCTTCGAGATCGCGAGAAAAGCGGTCGTCGATCCCGACTCCGGGGACTTAATCGAGTGGCTCGAAGACGTGATGAAGATACTGGCACCTCTGGCCAGCCCCGTCGCTCACGCTTCCGGCTCACCCGGCACTGATGAGGCGTTCTTCGCGCCCGGCGAACGGTGTTTGCAGCAGATCGTTCATCGCTTCGGCCAGTGCAGACGGACAGCAGACGTCTGCGTGTTCACCATTACCGATGACCGCATCACACGCGCGATTCTTGACGCTCACCGGCGCGGAGTGAAAGTTCGCATCATCTCGGATAACGAAAAGTGCCACGACCCAGGTTCGGACATCCACCGGCTGCGCGAAGCAGGCGTCTCGGTGAAGCTCGACGACCACCACGGACCCGCCGAACCCGGTATCAACGGCCACATGCACCACAAGTTCGCGATCTTCGACGGCTCGCGGCTCATCAACGGCAGCTACAACTGGACTCGCGGAGCCGCGGACATGAATTTTGAAAACTTGGTCGATACCGCGGACGCGAGTCTGATCGCTGCGTTCGCGGAGGAGTTCAAGCGGTTGTGGAACCGCTTCTGAAAGGCATGGACCGCGGGCCTCTGGCCCGCTTGGTCACATGCGGCCGGGACGGCCGCGCTCCACAGAGCAACCACAGAGCAACCACACTCAATCCCAAGTTCCCAAACATCCTCCCAGAGGATAAACTCTTCTCATCCCGCTGAAATCCCACCACGCACTCCCTTCCTGGAGCTGTAATGTTGCGCCTTCTCGCTCTCCTCGCGTTCGCCGGTTTCGCGGTTGCTCTCACGCATTCTTCCGCCCAGCCGCCGAAGGAACCGGCCGGCGAATACGTGAACAAGGGGAACCGCCCTGATAGCGCACGAGCCACACTCGCTTCTTTCGGCTTACCCACGCTTGAGGGAAAGTGGTACTACATCGGTCCATTCGACAACACCGACCGAGCCGGGTTCGACTTCGCCTATCCACCAGAGAAGAAGGTCGATCTGAAGGCGACCCACGAAGGCAAGGGCGGACGGAAAGTAAGCTGGAAGGAGTACACGGACTTCGCGCCGGGTAAGTTGCTCGATCTTCAGAAGCTATTCCCGAAGGATCGCAAGAACGCGGTCGTTTACCTCTCCCACAGTTTCGAGTCACCGAAGGACTTCAAGTTCCCCATCTCGTTTGGCAGCGACGACACACTCAGCGTGTTCATCAACGGCAAGCGCGTGTATCACGCTCCGCATGTTCGTGGCGCTGCTCCCGATCAGGACTTGGTAATCGTGGATGTGAAGGCCGGTACCAACGAGTTACTCGTGAAGATCACGCAGGAAGCCGGCGAGTGGAAAGCCTACGTCAACCCGGAACTGCCAGCCATCATCCCCGCGACGATCCGCAAGAGGCTGGATCGCGACTTCCCTCCCAAAACTGAAGCCAATCTGATTCAGCCCGCGAAGGGCGAGGAGTTGCACTACAAACTCGTCACGATTCCGCTTCCCCAAGATTGCGTGCTGGAAGTCGGCGGGCTTGCCTTCCGTCCCGATGGCAAGTTGCTCGCTTGCACGCGCCGAGGAGAAGTGTGGTTGATTCACAACCCGACCGTGGAGAACCCCGCCGATGTGAAGATGACCAAGTTCGCCACCGGGTTGCACGAAGCTCTCGGCTTGTATGTCGAGAACAACAACACGGTGTTCGTCGTTCAGCGTCCGGAACTGACGAAACTCGTGGACCAGGACGAAGACGGCAAGGCGGACGAGTTCATCACCATCTGCGACAAGTGGGGAGTCTCAGGCGATTACCACGAGTTCGCGTTTGGCCCCGCACGCGACAAGAACGGCAACTTCTTCGTCACGCTCAACGTCGGCTTCGGAGGCGGTCACCAGGCGAAGGCCGCGTGGCGCGGATGGTGCGTGAAAGTGACTCCCGACGGCAAGATGGAACCGTTTGCGTATGGCCTGCGCTCGCCCAACGGCGTGAACTTCTCGCCGGAAGGCGATCTGTTCTACTGCGACAATCAGGGCGAATGGGTCGCAACGAACAAGATGCACCACATTCAGCAAGGGAAGTTCTTCGGCCATCAAGCAGGCTTGCGCTGGGTGAAGGATTCGCCCTTCGCGGGGAAGGTGCCGGAGAAAGTCGCCAGCGGAATGTGGTATGACGGCACGCGGCCATCGCTCGTCAAGTGGAACGACTTCACGATGACCTGGACCCGTCCGCCTCTGGTTTACCCGGATCTCTCCCCGCCGTGCATCTGGTTCCCCTACGGTCGAATGGGGAAATCCGCCAGTGAACCGATATGGGACACGACGAGCGGGAAATTCGGGCCCTTCGCTGGTCAGTGCTTCGTCGGCGACCAGACGAATTCCATCGTCATGCGCGTGGCGTTGGAAAAAGTAAATGGCGTGTATCAGGGCGCGTGCTTCCCGTTCCGCAGCGGCTTGCAGTGCGGCGTGAACCGACTGAGTTTTGCATCGGACGGCAGCCTGTTCGCGGGTCAAACGAATCGCGGTTGGGGTTCATCGGGAGGCAAGCCGTATGGATTGCAGCGACTCATCTACACCGGCACGGTTCCGTTGGAGATTCATCACGTCACACTCACCAAGGATGGGTTCGACCTCACATTCACCAAGCCCCTCGATCCCAACTCGCTTGGCACAAAGCCAGTCGCGGTGAGTTCGCACACTTACGTTTACTTCAGCAACTACGGCTGCCCGGAAACAGACACTCGCGCGGAGTTCGTGGGCGACGCGAAGCTCTCGAAGGACCGCAAGACGCTCTCGGTGCCGGTCGCAAGTCTGAAGAAAGGCCGCGTCTACGAGTTCTATGTGACCGGCCTGAAGTCGCAAACCGGCGAGACCGTCCTTCACCCGGAGGCGTACTACACGCTCAACCAACTGGTGAAGTGACGCAAGTAGGCCCGCCGAGTCGAGGCGGGCTTTCAGAGTAGTCATCACGCTCCGCGTGATGGCCGCTCGGAGAGCGGCGATTGTCAAAGCCAAGCAGAAAACCCGCCGCTTCGCGGCGACATCACGCGGAGCGTGATGACTACTCTGAAAACCGTGCCGCTCGGCTCGCGGCACCTACCAAAGCGGCGATGTTCGTGACGGACTGGACTTGCTGTACAATGAAAACGTGGCGACCGACGCTTACTGATGGATTGCCTTGATATGACACCCGAAGGACGAAGCCTGGGCAAGACGAATGGCCGAGCGAGAGGATTCGTGTCCTGACGTGATCGGCGGGGCACTCCCTCACCTTGCGCGACTGTTCCCGGTTCCCGACACCAGCGGACTGTCACCTGCCGAGTCCGAAGCTGTCCTGTCAAAGTGGCGGGCTGAGGTGAATGCGGCCATCGCGAAGGGGCAGTACCCCCAAGCTGTTCCAAGTAACGGTGCGCCGGTTGTTCAACCCCCGACGACAACCGAGGCTCCCGTGTCGTGATCGACTTCCCGCCGCTCAATCCGTTCGACCTGGCGTTCACCGACCCGGCGCACCCGTTCCACGTTCATCACATGGAACTGGCTCTCGCGGAAGCTACCATTGCAGCCGATGAGGACGAGGTGCCGGTCGGGGCGTTAGTGGTTCATCCCGAGTGCGGCGTGATCGGTCAAGCTCACAACATGCGCGAGCAACTCAACGACCCGACCGCTCACGCCGAGATCATCGCTCTCACGCAGGCCGCATCCGCGCTGAAGTCTTGGCGACTCGAACAGTGTATCCTCTACGCGACGCTGGAACTTTGCCCGATGTGCGCTGGGGCCGCTGTTCAGGCTCGCGTGCCGATGGTCGTTTACGGTTGCACCGACCCGAAAGCCGGAGCCTGCCACACGCTTTATCAAATCACGGACGACCCGCGCCTCAACCACCGCTGTGCGGTAGTCAGTGGCGTGCTGACCGACCGCTGTTCAGCGATCCTCACTGACTTCTTTCGTCGCAAGCGCGAACAGGGGAAGAAGTAACGCGGAAAGCAATACAACCGGCGCGACCGGTATCCCCTGCGGAATCTTCCCCACTTCACCCGGAAGAGCGCTCACACTTCTGATTGCAAGGTGTTAAACTAAGTGGGGAATTTGCGCCCTGATTGTTGTGTTGCGCCCGTCCGGAGTCGCATCATGTGGCACCGTTTTGCCGCCTTGGTTCTCGCGTTGGTACTCGTCAGCACTGCTTCTGCTCAGAAGAACAACGTCTACTCCAAGGCCGTGCCGCCAGACAAGGCGGTGCTCAACCGGCTTAACCTGAAGATTGAGTGGACGCTCTTCCTGCCAGTCGAAGGCACACGAGACGCGCTCGCCGAGATTCAGACAATCGACGATCAGGTCTTCGTTCAGACTCGGGCCGGGTACCTGCTTGCCATCGACGCTCCGACGGGGCGCATTCAGTGGGCCGCCCAGTTGGGCAACGGGTCGTATGGAAATGCGTATCCCGTCGCGGCCAACTCGCAGTTTGTGTTCTGCGCTCACGTCACGAAGCTCTATGCCTTCTACCGCTACACCGGGGCGACTGAGTTCGTGGCCGAACTGGGGAGTCCGCCAACGACGGGGTTGGTGGCCGACGAGACTGGCGTGTACTGCGTGCTTGGCATGCGAACGGGTAACGCCGGTGCTCACCGCGTCACCGTCTACGATCTTCCGCGACCAATTAACATCACCCAACCCGGCAAGGCAGCGATCGATCCGCTCGGTCGTGGGGCCAACAGCAGCTCTGTGAATCCGGTGGACGATCTCATGAAGCGGTACAAGCCCGGAACCGGCTATTCGACACAGCCAGAAGTCTTCAACCCGACGAACCGGCCGAAGGTGATGGAAGTTCCCATCGGCGGTCTCACCGCGACCCGAACTCCGTCGCTCCAGGCTCTTCCGAGCGTGGTCCCGCCTTACTCGCTGGACAATCGCGCGCCGGCACCCTCGCTCAACACACTCCCATCGCTTCGCCAGCCGTACCACGTGAGACTTGAATCGGCGAAGTATATTCAGCAAACACCCTCGCTCAATACCATTCCGCCATCCGTCGCGGCCTCGCTGCTGTTGGCCGACCTGCGACCCAAGGCGGTCGCTCCTCCGGTTCGCTGGGAATACGGACTGACCAGCCGCATCCTTTATCCGCTCACGCTCACGCCAACACGCGTGTGGGCCGTGACTGATGCGAAGGTAGCCGTGGCTCTGAACAAAAACACCAAGGGCATCGAGGCGATGGAGAAACTCGCCAATACGATCTCCGCTCCACCCTCTCAGTCCGGGTTAACCAACTATGTCCCGCTGGGCAACGGTGATTTGGTCGCCGTCGACGCGACGGCCGGCAACGTGGTCGGCGGGTTGCAATTCAAGTGGCGGTCGGTCGTCGGCGGAATCAACAATCGCAAGCCGTATGTCACCGAAGGGTTCGTCTATGCGGCCGGCGACAACACCGGCGTGGCCTGCGTCAATCGCGAGTCGGGCGACCTGATCTGGAAGTCGGCGGATAGCGCTGATCGCGTGATCGGAGCGAACAAGGAGTTCGTCTACATCCGCAACCGCCAGGGCCGGTTGCTCGTCTTCGATGCGAAACGCGCGACTGATCCCGCTCGCAAGAAATCCTCCGCGCTTGGCTCGATTGACCTCAGCGAATTCAACGTCCACATTGTCAACACCGCCAATGACCGCATCTACCTGGCTGCCGACAACGGCCTGATTGTCTGCCTGCGCGACGCCAACCCGAAGTACGCCAAACCAGTTCAGATTTGGCCTCCCCCGATCATCAACGCAACGAAGAAAATCGGCGTGGATACACAACCCGACAAGGATGGAACTCCTCCCGATCCAAAGAAAGACCCGGACCCGAAGATGGGACCGGATCCGAAGAAGCAATAGCTCGCGTTGAACAATTCCCAACGGGCAGGCACATGGCCTGCCCGTTTGTGTTTTTCAGAGTAGTAGGCACACGGTGTGTGCCGTTCTTGAAAACTACGGCACCCAGCGAATGCCTACTACTCTCAAGCGCAAGAAACGGATAGTCCTTGCCTCGCTCTGTTGAGTATTCTGTCTGCGGAGGTGAACAAATGCCAACCGCCGCCGATGCCGACACCGTTTCGCTTGTCGCCGAGTTGTGCGACTACATCCGCGCGAACCTCGAAACTCCGCTGACTCTGGCCGTGCTTGGTCAGCAGGCGGGGATGAGTCCCGCACACCTTCAGCGGGTCTTCAAGCGCGTTGTTGGAGTCAGCCCGCGACAGTTCGCGGATGCGTGTCGGCTCGACCGGCTGAAGGCTGGACTCAAGGGAGGCAATAACGTGACGACAGCGATGATGGCAGCGGGTTACGGCTCCAGCAGCCGACTTTACGAGCGCGCCGCGGACCAACTCGGCATGACGCCAGGCCAGTATCAGAAAGGCGGACCGGTGGCGATTCGCTTCACGACCGCGAAGTGTCCTCTCGGTCGGGTGCTGATCGCCGCGACTCAAAAGGGGATCTGTTGGCTGAGTTTCGACAACACCGACAAGAAAGCGGAAGCCGCATTGCGAGCGGAGTTCCCCGCGGCATCGATCACGCGAGCCGATGCGGAACTCAAGGCGTGGCTCGGAGAGCTTCAGAGACACTTGGCCGGCGAGCAACCACATCTGGACTTACCGCTCGATGTGCGTGCGACCGCATTCCAACGGCGCGTGTGGGACGCGCTTCTGACAATTCCGTATGGCGAAACGCGCTCTTACAAGGAAGTCGCGGAGGCAATCGGCGAGCCGCAAGCCGCCCGCGCGGTGGCTCGCGCGTGTGCAACCAACCCAGTGGCGGTGATTGTGCCGTGTCACCGCGTCATCGGCACCGATGGCAAGCTCCACGGCTACGCCGGCGGCCTCCACCGCAAAAAGAAACTGCTGGAGACGGAGAAGAAGCGGAACTAACCACAGAGACACAGAGAAAGACAGGGAGCAGCGTCAGCGAGAGAACCTCCAAGCCTGTTCTTTTGTCTTCTCTGTGTCTCTGCGTCTCTGTGGCTAGTTCTTCTATGGTGTCTCATGTCCGACGAACGCGACGACAAGCTGCCGCCGAACTTCCTCATCCCAACCGGAACGCAGGTCGTACTCCGCTACGACCGCCGTGTGCCAGGTACTGACATCATCAAGCCTGCCGGAACTGTTGGCGAAGTGATCGAGTCGCCCGCGACCAACGACCGGCCGTATCTCGTTCGCTTTCTCGATGGCGTTTCATTCCGGCTGAAGTTCGGTGAGTTGCTTGTGCGTCGCGGGGATCACTCGGTCGAATCCACGGCAACCGCTGGGCCGGATGTGTCGGCGTTCGTGGTGTATCGCGTAATGGTTGGCTCGCGCGCGTTCGGCTTGGCTACCGAAGCCTCGGACGAAGACCGTCGCGGGGTGTTCCTGCCACCGGCAGACTGGAACTGGTCGCTAACAAAGCCGCCAGAACAGGTCGAGTTCTTCAGTGAAGGAGTTGAGGAGGTCGATTGGGAGATCGAGAAGTTCGTGCGGCTCGCGCTTCAGGCGAACCCGAACATCCTCGAAACGCTCTGGTCGCCCGCGGTGCTTCACATCGACGAAACAGGGGAGGAACTGCGCGCGATGCGTGGCGCGTTCCTGTCGCGTCATCTGTACCGCACTTACAGCGGTTATGTGTTGTCGCAGTTCCGACTCATGAAGAAGGGCTTCGAGACGAACCGGCACTACAAGCCGAAACACGCGATGCACCTGATTCGCCTCTTGCACAGCGGAATTCACGCACTCAAGGAAGGCGACATTCGCGTGGATATGGGCGAACATCGTGACGAGCTACTCGCCATCCGTCGCGGAGAGGTGGCGTTTGAAGCGGTAGAAGCCCGCGCTCTGGAACTGGACAAGCAGTTTCAGGAAGCCTTCGCGAACACCAAGCTGCCGGAGAAGCCCGACACCGACCGCGCGAACCGTTTCCTGATCGCGGCTCGACGGCGGAGAGTGTAGGTCACTCGCGGAGCGAGTGCCAGCGAATCGCCTACTTTGGAAAGCCATTCGTATGACCCTTACTCACGATCTCGATCTTCCCGCGCTCGGGCGCTGGGGCTGCGAGCGAGTGCCGAACGCGCTGTTCTGGACGATCAGCGGATCGCACCTCTACGGCTTCCCGTCGGCTGACAGCGATATCGACCTGCGCGGATGCTTCCTCGCTCCGCTTCGAGCACTGGTGGGCTTACGTCAACCCACCGAGACTGTTGAGCCGAAAGGCGAGTTTACTGGTTGTGAGGTGGAAGCGGTCAGCCATGAGATCGGCAAGTATCTGCGGCTGATGTGCAAGCACAATGGCTACGTGTTGGAGCAGATCTTCTCGCCGCTGGTGGCGCACGGTGCGGAGTTCCTCGCGCAACTGCGCCCACTGGCCGCGAAGTGCATCACGAAGCATTGCCGCAACCACTATCGCGGATTTCTGCACACTCAGCGGAAGCTCTTCGAGAAGGAAGAAGTGAAACGCGCGAAGACGTTGCTCTATGCCTATCGCGTGGTGATGACCGGTGTTCACTTGCTGGAAACGGGTGAAGTGCAAACGCACCTGCCGACACTCAACGAGCGGTTCGGGTTGCCGTTCATCCCGGAGTTGATTGCTCGCAAGGCGAATGCCGAGACCGGCACACTCTCCGCAGTGGATGTCGCGTTTCACACCGAACAACTCGACGAGTGGGAAAAGCGACTGGACGCGGCCTTCGAGGCAAGCACGTTGCCCACGGAAGCCCCGACGGAGGAAGTGGACCGGTTCCTGATCGAGTTGAGATTGCCACATTCAGAGCCGCGACCGTGAGGGAGTGCTTACCTTTACGCGCTCCCTCACGGTCGCGGCTCTGATTTGCGCTTCACTCGTCTGGCAGACCGAACAACTCGATCTTTCCCGTAGTAGTTCGCTTCGCGCCGAGCAGTTTCAGCTTTCCATCAACGATGCGTTCGGTCCACACAGATACCTCTGTGTTGCCCTCTGTGTCTGTCTTGACGGCGTACTCAAACTGTTTGCCCCACGGATCGAAGAGATCCGCCTCGCCATTCCGCAGAAACGGTGGGCCACCAAATGGCGGGTTCACCAGTTCGATGAGAGTGGAAGGATACTTCCCGCGCTCAGGGTTGGTCGGGTTGTCGCGATACGCTTCGCACGCCTCAACAATCGCTTTGGCTTGAAACACCGCTCTGGGCGGTGCATCGCTAACGGGAGGAACGAGTGTCCCGAGAGCCGAGAGAATCACGACAACCATCAAGACCGCCAGGACAGCCAATAGCCACTTCCGCCGGCTCATCGATGGCCCTCCAGCATCGCATCACGCGCTGGGTTTCTTGCGCTGGTCTTCCTCGTAAGCTTTCACGATGCGTGTGACCAGCGGGTTGCGGACGATGTCCGCCTGATCGAGATGCACGATCGCCAGCCCCTCGATGTTCCTCAGCCGGTGGACTGCGTCTGCCAGTCCGCTGCGGATTGTTCGCGGAAGGTCGGTCTGAGTGAGATCGCCAGTCACGATGATCTTCGAGTCTTGACCCATTCGCGTCAGGAACATCTTCATTTGTGCCGTCGTCGCGTTCTGGCCTTCGTCCAGAATGATGCACGCACGTGAGAGCGTTCTTCCGCGCATGTACCCCAGCGGCAGAATTTCGATGATTTCGCTCTCCATGTACTTCTTCACCGTCTCCGGTTCCATCATGTCGGCCAGTGCATCGTAAAGAGGCCGAAGGTACGGGCTGATCTTCGCGACCAAATCGCCCGGAAGGTAACCGAGTCTCTCGCCGGCTTCCACCGCGGGGCGCACGAGCACGATTTTCTTTACCTGCTTGCTCTTGAGCAAAGACACCGCCCACGCGACCGCCAGATACGTCTTGCCTGTCCCCGCCGGGCCAACGCACAGAACAACGTCGTGCGTGCGAAGCGCTTGCACATAGCGCCCCTGGCCATCCGTGCGCGCTCGAAGGCTTCGCCCGCCTTCAGTGGACACGACCGCAGCTCCTCCGCGCTCCGTGCCTCCTCGAATCACTTCCAGCATGCCGGACACATCCTCCGCGTCGAGCTTCCCCTGCTTCTTCAGCACCTGACGAAGTTGCTGGAACGCGCGATCGGCTTGATCGACCGCTTCCGGTGTGCCCTCTATTTGAAGACGGTCTCCGCGAGCCACCACCTTCACGCCCAGCGCGTCTCGAATGGCACGCAGGAACTGGTCTCGCGGGCCAAAGAGAATGACCGCTTCCTCTCGCTCAAGAGTCAGCGTCCGCGTCACCGGCGAATCAGTCATGACGGGTTCCTGAAGATCAACAACGCAGAGTTTAACCACAAAGACACAAAGGACACAAAGAAGACCACAAGACCGCGATTCAGGTTCTGTTCATTCTCTGTCTTCTGTTTTCTTTGTGCTCTTTGTGTCTTTGTGGTTAATCCATTTCTTCTCAATTCCAACTGAACCACAGATACGCGACCGGGGCCGCGAAGAGGACCGAGTCGATCACATCGAGCAAGCCGCCGAAGCCGGGAATGCTCTGGGAGGCATCCTTCGTGTGGCAGTCGCGCTTGATGAGTGATTCAGCCAGATCGCCCAGCACACCCGCAACACCAACCACCAAGCCGAACGCGACCGCTTCCACAATACCATGCCGGAACACCGGCCGCGGGACTGGAACAAGAAGCGACAACCCCACCGCGACCACGATACCCGCGAGCACTCCGCCGGCGAATCCCTCCCACGTCTTCTTCGGGCTGAGCGTCGGTGTCATCTTGTGTTTGCCGAGGAACGTACCGGTGAAGAACGCGCCGATATCGTTCCCCTTCGGTACGAATATGACGAGCGCGAGCATCAGACCGGACACTCCGGGTTCTGCGAGCCACCGAATTTGAATGAAGAAGCTCGGTAACAGACCCAAGTAAGCAACCGCGAAGACCGTGAGCGCGAGTCGCGGAACCGCGACGGCTGTTTCACCCTGATAGCGATACATCTCCAGCAAGAACCCCCCGATCAGCACCCCGACGAACACAAACACCAGCATCGCCCACGGAGAACCAACCGCCGCGCCGAATGCGAGACGAATCGCGGGATACCAGTTGGCCGCGAGCAACAGCAGAACGCCGCAGATGACGAATTGTTCCGAAGGGCGATGCGCTTCGGGGAATAGCCGCACCAGTTCGCGCGAGGCGAGCATACCCGCGGCCATCAGGAAAACAAACAGGAAGGGGAACCACGGCATCCCGCGCGAAACGAGCCATGTGTCTCCGAGCAGTACACCGGCCGCTCCGAGTGCCAGCAGCGTGCCGACCAACAACCGCGTGCGAATCATCGGCCCGCCTGAGTGAATTGAGTCATGAAGTCGCGTCCGTGTTCAGTCCACCAAATCGGCGCTCGCGTCGTGAGTAGTCGCGGAGCGCTTCGTGCAAGAGGGCCGGGTCGAATTCGGGCCAGAACTTCGGCGTGACCCACAGTTCGGCATACGAAATCTGCCAGAGAAGATAGTTACTCACGCGCATCTCGCCCGCGGTGCGGATCAGTAAGTCTGGATCGGGCATTCCGCCGGTATAAAGCGCTCCAGAGATGGCTGCTTCGTCGATCTGCTCAGGACGCAACTCCCCGCGACTGACGCGTGTGGCCAGTGATCGCACCGCGTCCACGATCTCCGCGCGACTGCCGTAGTTGATGGCAAGGCAGAGCGTTAACCCGGTGTTCTGCGAAGTTAAACGCATGTTCTCATCGATCTCGGAGAGCACTTCGGCGGGCAAACCGGCCCGACGACCAATCACGGTGAAGCGAATGTTCTGATCGAGGATCTTCTGCCGCTCCGCGAGCAGGTACTCTTTTAAGAGCGCCATCAGGAAGTCGATTTCGGGCTTGGGGCGCTTCCAGTTTTCGGAACTGAGGCAGTAGAGCGTCAGTTGACCAAGCCCCAGTCGGCAGCACTCTTCGGTAATCACATCGACCGAGTGCGCGCCCTGCGCGTGGCCTTCCATGCGCTCTTTTCCTTGCCGCTGCGCCCAGCGACCGTTGCCGTCCATGATGATGGCAATGTGTCGAGGCAACCGCGTCGGATCGAGTCCGATGGAAGAGGCGTAAGTGCGCGGATCGTGTGTGGTTGAAGTCATGAGGGATCGACCAAAACAGAACTAACCACAGAGACACAGAGACACAGAGAAAACCCAAAGGCAGAGATCATTCTTCAAAGAACTCTTCCTCTCTGGTTTTCTCTGTGTCTCTGTGTCTCTGTGGTTAGTCCCTGCTTCACACCAAAATCGTCTGTTCGCGGTCGGGGCCAACAGACACCACCGACACCTTCAGCCCAACCAGTTCGCTGATGCGGTCGATGTATCGACGAGCGGCGGTCGGCAGTTCCGCGAGCTTGCGCTTCGTGGTGATGTCTTCCTTCCAGCCCGGTAGCGTTTCGTACACCGGCTTGCATCGCTCCAGTTGGTACGCGTCGCTGGGAAAATGCGTTCTCCGGTCGCCGTTCAGATCGTAAGCGGTGCAAATCTTCAGTTCCGGTAGACCGCTGAGGACATCAAGAAGCATCACGGTAATGACATCCGCGCCCGAAAGCGCCGCGGTGTAGCGCACCGCGACTGCATCGAACCAACCGACTCGCCTCGGCCGACCGGTGACTGTGCCGTATTCGCGCCCGACGCGCCGGATGCGCTCGCCGGTGCCTTCGGGACCATCGTTGAGTTCAGTCGGGAACGGACCTTGCCCGACACGCGTTGTGTAAGCTTTCACGACGCCGATGATTCGCGTGAGGAACTTCGCGGGCACGCCAGAACCGCTCCAGATACCCGACGGCAAGCTGCTCGAACTCGTGACATAGGGATAGGTGCCGTGATCGACATCGAGCAGGCTTCCTTGTGCCGCTTCAAACACCAGCCGCTTGCCGGCCGCGAGCGCATCGAGCAGAAGTTTGCTCGTGTCCTTCACGAACGGCTTGATGCGCTCGGCATAGCGGAGGTATTCGTCAGCGAGTGCCCACGGTTCAAAGATTTTGAGTGTTTCGATCTCGCCGCTGGCGAACGCCTGCATCAGCCGGTTCTTGTAAGGCACCACGAAGCGTAACCGTTCGCGCAGATGATCCGGACGAAGCAACTCGCCCACGCGAATACCGAACCGTCGGCCGACTTTGTCCTGATAGCATGGCCCGATTCCGCGACCGGTCGTGCCGATCTTCCCCTCCCCGCCGTTTTCCAGCAATCGTTCTTCTTCCATGTGATACGGGAAGATGACGTGTGCGTGATCGCTCATCACGAGCGAACCGGACACATCGACTCCACCTTTGGCGAGTTGATCGACTTCTTCGAGGAATCGCGGTGGGTAAACCACGACACCGTTGCCGATGACGGAAAAGACATTCGGCCGGATGACACCAGTGGGTAATAGCGAGAGCTTGAAGGTTTTGCCGTTGGCAACGACCGTGTGCCCGGCATTCGCGCCGCCGTTATAGCGCACGACATAATCGAACTGGTCGCCGAGTAGATCGACGATCTTCCCTTTAGCTTCGTCGCCCCACTGCAACCCAACCACGCAGGTACCGGGCATTGGTAACAACCGATCTGAGAAACTGATGATGTCAACCCGTCTCACGCTAGTCCGCATGGCGGAATGCGTCAAGGGCGGGAAGCAGACCCATCCCCAACCCCTCCCTGCAGGGAGGGGAGAAAGAAGCTTCGCGGTCTTGTGTTGGAGTCAGAGCTTTAGCCGGTTCTTCGCTTTCAGACCGCCTAAAGGCGGGACTCCAACTAAAGCCAAGCATTGCGACAGGGCAACCACAGGGCTTCCCCTGTGGTTCAGTTTTTGCGGTCAACGACACTTCCGGTTAGTATTCGTTTCTGCACCGGATTCAGACTCACACCGAAAGGCGGTTGCCCGTGATTCGCGCCTGTCCTCCTCTGGCGGTTCTGCTCGCGCTGGTGGTCACGATTCCCGCTCCAGCAGCACCCCCGGAAGGGCTATCGAAGAAGCTCGATGAAATCATTGACGGCCCGGACTACAAGCACGCGAGCTGGGGAATCCTCGTCGTCAACGGCAAGACTGGCGAAACTGTTTACTCGCGCCACCCCGACACGATGCTTGCACCCGCCTCGGTGACCAAACTCTTCACATGTGCCTCAGCGCTCATCGCGGTCGGCGCGGACCACACGCAGGAAACCGCCGTCTATCAGCGTGGGCTTGTCATCAAGGGGACGCTTCGCGGCGATTTGATTCTCGTCGCGTCGGGCGATCTCACTCTGGGCGGCCGCACGAAGGACGGAAAGACGGTGTTCAAGGACAAGGATCACACTTACGCCAACGGGGGACTGACCGAATCCGAACTGACCGACACCGACCCGCTCGCCGGGCTGAACGATCTCGCGAAACAAGTGAAGGCAGCGGGCATCACGCAGATTGATGGCGAAGTGCTGATCGACGACCGGCTCTTCGCCCGCGCACGCGGAAGCGGAAGCGGCCCGGACGCGGTCTCGCCGATCATGGTGAACGACAACGTCCTTGATCTCGTCATCGCGCCAGGCGAGAAGGAAGGCGATCCGGCGAAGGTGACGATGCGGCCGGAGACGGCGTTCCTTCAGATGGATGTGGCGATGACAACCAGCGCGCCCGGCTCCGCGGTCACCGTCCGGCTGTTGCCAGTCGGGACGAACCAGTTCGCTGTTCGCGGACAGATTCCCAAGGGGCACAAGCCGCTGGTGCGCATTTACCCCATCGACGAGCCGGCGCTATTCGCCCGCGCGCTGTTCGTGGAGGCGCTTCGTCGAAATGGAGTGCAAGCCAACTGCGCCATTCTGAGGCCCGTGAGCGCGAGCTTTCCCCCGAAAGACGCTTACGCGAAGCTGACGAAGGTAGCGAAGTTCACCTCACCGCCCTTCAAAGACGTGATTACGGTGACACTCAAAGTCAGCCACAATCTCTACGCCAGCACGCTGCCGTGTCTGGTGGCCGTATCGAAGGGACAATCGACCGCCGAGGCCGGACTGAAGGAACAGCGGAAGATTCTGAAAGATCTCGGCGTCGATACCAACGCGATCTCATTCGGAGGAGGTGCTGGTGGCGCTCCATCGGACTTCGTGAGCGCCCGAGCAACAGTGCAACTCCTTCGGGGCATGGCGAAGCGACCGGAATGGGAAACCTACAAGAACGCGCTGCCGGTGTTGGGTGTGGACGGCACGCTCTCGGACGTGACCAAGCCCGACAGCGCGGCGCGCGGAAAGGCGTTCGCCAAAACCGGCACGCTGATCTGGTATGACGCGGTCAACGAACGCTTCCTGCTCAAGAGCAAGGCTCTGGCCGGCACGATGACCACCAAGAACGACACGCCACTCTACTTCTGCTTCATGGTGAACAACGTGCCGCTTCCCGATGGCGTCACTTCCATCCGCGAGGGGAAGGTGCTGGGGAAACTCTGCGAAGTGTTCTACGAAAATGGACCGTGACTCGGCGAACCCCGCCCGCAAGGGGAATCAGAGCCGCGACCGTGAGGGAGCGATCTTGGGTTTGCGCTCCCTCACGGTCGCGGCTCTGAAAGCACCGCCCTTGCGGGCGGGGTTCGCCAAACCGTCACTTCCCGTCATTCTCCAACAGTTCCCACTTCTCGCTGAAGAACCCAGCACGCACGACCAGGCCGGGTGCGCGCGAGGTCGGAGGCGTGGTGA
>JAKEEV010000416.1 GCA_022616395.1 Planctomycetia bacterium
CACCGGTGACGAGAAGGCCGTTGTGGGCGTGATGGAAGTCTCCGCGGACCCCACACCGGACCCGGCCGACCCAGACAAGAAGCGCGTCGCGGTGACCGTCAAGCCCGTTCGCAAACTCAAAACTCCCGTGACTCTCTCCGCGATCAAATCCGACAAGGCGTTCGCCGCGTGGGAACTCGTGAAGCAGGCGCGGCTCTCCGTGATGCCGGTGCCGGATGCGCTGTGGGTGAAGATCGAGAAGATGGGTAACGGTTAGACGAGTCCGAGCGCAGTTTCCGCCTTCGCCCAAGTCGCCTCAAGCCCGCCGACACCCCGGTGGGCTTTTTTTCTTTTGCTCAGCTCGCTATGAATCGCTTACCCTAATTGTGATAGTGTGTACACTAGCCCCGGCTTTCCATGTCAGACTCGCTTGCTGATCGCTTGCCTCCACACAACCGAGACGCTGAACGCAGCGTCATCGGCGGAATCTTGCGCGACAACGACGTCCTCCCCAGCGTCCAGCAGATCATCCGCACGGAGAACTTCTACTTCGATGCTCACCAGAAGATCTATCAAGCAATTTGCGACCTCGCCAACGAGAGCCAGCCGATCGATTCCGTGTTTCTGCACGAGCGGCTCAAGCAGAACAAGCAACTCGAAGATGTTGGCGGAGCGCTGTACATCGCCGAGTTGTGGGACGCGGTGCCAACCGGTGCCAACGCGGAGTACCACGCGAAGATCGTTCGCGACACGGCGATGGTCCGCAGCCTGATCCATGCCGGTAACGAGATTCTCCGCGACTCGTTCGACCGCACGCAATCGGCCGATGAACTCGTCGCTCAGGCCGAGCGCAAGATCATGGACATCGCGAAGGCCGGCATCGTCGGCGAAACGAAAACGCTCTACGAGATCATCCTTGAGGCACACGCTCGAATCGACTCTCGCGTTGGAAAGGAAAACCTCTCGGTCAGCGGCATCTCGACCGGTTTCGTCGATCTCGACAACATTACCGCCGGTTTACAGAACTCGGAACTTATCATCATCGCAGCGCGGCCATCAGTCGGGAAAACAAGCTTCGCGTTGAACATTGTCCGCAACATCATCACGGAGCGCGACGCGAGTGGACAACAGCCTGTCGTGCTGTTCTTCAGCCTCGAAATGGCTCGTATCGAACTTGCGGAGCGTCTGCTCTGCTGTGAGTCACGTGTCGACAGTCACAAGGTGCGCAAAGGGCATCTGAATGCGGACGATATGCAGAAACTGATGGACGCAAGCGACGTGTTGCGCAGAGCGCGATTGTACATCGACGATACGCCCAGTCGCAGCATGATTCAGATTGCGGCCACCGCCCGGCGGCTGATGAAGAAGCACGAGAAGGACCACGGTCTCAAGTTGGTGGTCATCGATTACCTGCAACTCATCGAGCCAGAGAACCGCCGCGATCCACGGCAGGAACAAGTCGCCCAGATTAGCCGGCGGCTAAAGTTCCTCGCCCGCGAACTGCATATCCCCGTGATCGCTCTGGCTCAGGTTAACCGCGCTGCCGAAGACCGCCAGGACCACACGCCACGTCTGTCGGACCTTCGCGAATCGGGCAGCTTGGAGCAAGACGCGGATACCGTTATGATCCTGCACCGGCCAGGGCGATACGGCGGCGACGAGGAGGACAAGGTGCTGGAGGTGCATATCGCCAAGCAGCGCAACGGGCCAACGGGCGAAGTCAGTCTGACGTGGCTGAAGCAGTGCAACCGGTACGAGAACTACATCGCCGACCTCGGAGTTGGCGAGGGGCTGTGATGCCTTCCAACGAGCCGCGACCGCGAGGGAGCAGTTAACGGACACCGCTCCCTCGCGGTCGCGGCTCGTTTGGAGTTCGCGGAGGGCGCGGAGTCTTCCTCACGGACCAGATCAGGCCGAGGCGTTCAAGAAAGAGAATCATCCAGTAGCCGAAGTCGATTTGATTCCACTTCACTCCGAGGCGCGCGGTGCGCGGAGAGTGGTGATGGTTGTTGTGCCATCCTTCGCCAAAGCCGATCACGCCGAGCAACCAGTTATTGCGGCTTGAATCACCCGTTCGGTGCGGTTGCTTCCCGAACAGGTGAGCAAACGAGTTGATCGAGAACGTAATCTGAAGCACGATCGCGCACCCCAGGCAGTAGCCGTACACCACGCCGGCCCACCCGCCGATGAGATAGCACGCGACTCCGACAAGTAGAAACGGCACTGCCCAGAAGCGATCGAGCCAGACCAACTCCGGGAACTTCGCGAAGTCTCGCATGATGCGGAAGTCCGGCGCGGACGCGGGCTTACCGAAAAGCCAGCCGACGTGAGCGTGAAAGAATCCGCCGGCCGTGGGTGAGTGAACGTCTCCGTCGGTGTCGGAGTGACTGTGATGGCGGCGGTGATGCGCGGACCACCACAACGGTCCACGTTGACCTGTTGCGCTGGCGAACCAGCCTAACACGAACTGAAACCACCGCGAAGTCTTGAACGCCCGGTGAGCGAAGTAGCGATGATGACAGACCGTCACGCCGAAACTGCACATCAGCATGACACCCGCGCAGAGCGCAAACGATGTAACCGACGGACTGACGAAGGGAATCGCGATTAGCCCCAGGTTCGGAATCAGGGACACGAGGATTTCAATAACCATCCGCGCCCGACTTACTCCGCGAGGCAACTCCGGCTCGGTGAGAGCGGAAGTCGCGGGCGGCGAAGCAGCGGATAGCACGTCTGGCATTATGCTTCTAATGTAGTAGACACACTCCGTCTGTGCCGTGGGTTTGAAGAGAGTAGTCCTCACGCTCCGCGTGAGGTACTTTCCCTCACGCGGAGCGTGAGGACTACTCTCTACGGCTTCTTCGGAATCGGTAGCGGGAACGGAAGCCCGCCACCCGGCCTCTTGCCCGGAGCGGGCATTCCGGGGAAGAGTTTCTTCAGTTCGTTCTCGATTGCTTCCTTGCCGATGTCCTTCGCGCTGTCGCGGGCCAATGCGATCACCGCGTTCTCGAAGCCCTTCGGATCGAGCGCTGGCTTTGAAAGCGTACCCTTCACCGGAACTTTCACCACTTTCCCCGCGACCGCCTTCATCAGCAGCGGGTTGTTCTTGAGCGCGGGCAAGTTCGCGGGGATCGGCACATCTACGACCAAGTCGAGCGTTTTGTCGAAACCGACCGAGCCGCTTGTGCGGAGGGTCGTGCCTCCGATGTTCACCGCGAAGTTCTGATGATGCACGCGGCCGTTCGCGATCTGCACCGGCACCGCGGTTTCGTTCGCCAGTGTCATTGTGGTGTTCTTCGCGCCGAGCAACTTCGCCACCTCCGCGACGATCGGACTTGCTCCCACTGTGGCCTTATGAATGACGAGCGTTCCGCGAAGGTTCGTCCGTGTGAAGTCGTCGAGCGGAATGCGGTTGTCGTTGATGATCGCGGAAATTTCGCCCTCGGCTTGCCCCGCGTTGGCGATTGCGGGCAGCGCGTAACCGAGCGCCCCCGCGGTTGCTTGCGGTGTGAGACGCGCGCGGTCAATGATCGTGCCCTTCGCAAGCGTTAATTCACCCGGTGTGGTGTCAAGTTTCAACGTGGGTGCCACGGTCACGCGCCCACCTCCGAAAGTCGCGCTCACTGGCGAGATTGTTAATACCCCGCGAACGAGTTTCCCCTTCAGTTCTCCCGTACCCACATCAAAGCCATACGCCTTGATCGCGTCCCAACCGATTGCGGCATCGCCGTTGAAACTCGCGAGCACGCTTGGCCCCGCGAGCGCGGTTGGAGGCGTTCCGCCCGGCGTGGGAGCCTTCAGCGCGATCGGTCCGCTTGTCTTTGGCGCGGGCGGAATCGGAGCGGGCAGTTTGGGAGCAGTCGAGGCGACTCGACCGGCGAGCGCGAAGGTCCGAACCCCACTTCCGCTGGCGGTGAAGTCTCCTCCAAGCAGTTCGCGAACGCGCGGGGTGAGCTTGGCCCAATCGTAACGCAGCGTGCCGCTGAGATTCACATTCTGCGTTGTCGTCACCTGACCGAACGCGCCCTTCGCGTCGATCGTTAATCCCGGCCGTTCGACCTTCGCCACCGCGAACGCTACTGTGTCGGTCGAATCGGTGTAG
>JAKEEV010000417.1 GCA_022616395.1 Planctomycetia bacterium
ACCGAGGCGAGCAAGAATCCGATGGAAGGCATCCCCGCAGCGTTCAGTTCGTTCCGCTCGAACAACCCGCAAGTATTCCTGAGCGTGGACCGTGACCGCGTGCAGCAGATGGGCGTCTCGGTGCAGGCGGTCAACGATGCGCTTCAGGCGTACATGGGGCAAGTGTATGTCAACGACATCACGCTCGATAACCGCAACTGGCAGGCGACGGTGCAGGCCGATGGGCCATTCCGCCAGTCTGTCGAAGACTTCAACAGGATCAAGGTCCGCGGGCCGAAAGGCGAGATGATTCCAATCGCCGGCCTCATCAAGATCGAACCGTATCAGGGACCGAGCAAGGTAAACCGCTACCAGATGTACCCGTCGGCGGACCTGAACGGATTCACAATCCCATTCCTGATCTCGTCCGGTCAGGCGATGAACAAGATGGACGCGCTGGCGAAGCGAGATCTGCCGCAGGGGCTGAGTTACGAATGGACGGACATGGCGTATCAGCAGAAACTGGCGGAGAACACGCGAGTCGAGATTCCGGGCGTGTTCGAGTTTCGAGGAGACACCACGCTTCTGGTGTTCGCGCTGAGTGTGGTGGTCGCGTTCCTGGTACTCGCTGCACTCTACGAGAGCTGGCTTTTGCCGCTGGCAATCGTGCTGATTGTACCGATGTGTCTGCTGTGCGCGGTGATTGGGCTGCTCATCACGTTTCTCGACCTGAACATCTTCAGTCAGATTGGGTTGGTCGTGCTGGTCGGTCTGGCAACCAAGAACGCCATCCTGATTGTCGAGTTCGCCAAGCAGAAGCGAGAAGCCGGGATGCCGCGATTCGAGGCCGCGGTCGAGGCAGCCACGCAGCGGTTGCGGCCGATTCTCATGACGAGCTTCGCGTTCATCCTGGGTGTTACGCCGCTGTTGATTGGCGAAGGCGCGGGCGCGGAGATGCGTAAGGCGCTCGGTACGGCGGTGTTCAGTGGGATGCTCGGAGTGACCGTGTTCGGCATCTTCTTTACGCCGGTGTTCTACGCGGCCATCGAGCGCCTGCGAACACGCGACTCAACCACTTCCACACCGAGCGCGCTGGATGCTCCAGAGCTTCACCCGCCGACACAAGGCAAGGAGTGAGACGAAATCGCGTTGAGTGGTGAAAAGCCCCCTCACCCTCCGCTCTGACTGCCGAAGGCGAGAGTCTGCGGCGACCTCTCCCGTTGGGTGCTAAGTAGAAATCCTGGGTGGGTAGGAAAGACAGAAGACCCCTCACCCGCCGCTTTTCGCGGAGCGAAGCGCTTCGCGTCAGTCGTAACGGCGGGTGAGGGGGCTTCTCTTCCTTTCCCACCGACTGAGCGTTTCTACATAGCACCGCAAGGGGAGAGGTCGCCACCGCGAAGCGCCTCGCTTCACAGAGAAGAGGCGGCGGGTGAGGGGCTGAAAGTAATCCATCTCAGATCCGTTTCCGACGGTTCATGAAGTTCGAGAGTTCGCTTTCGGCTTGCTCCGGAGGCAGTAGAAACAGCGGACTCTGAGCGATTGCGCGTTTCGCGGCGTTCACGGAACCGCGCGGTTGATCGAGTTGGCTCCAGGCGCCAGGTTCGGAGCGAGTCGCTGGATTGATGGAATCGGAACTTCCCTGAGCGTCGCCGTCATCGAGCGAAGCTCCTCCATCCAACCCGCGTGTCATCGGTGCAACTCCGCGGCCACTTCGAGAAGCACTGCCCGATGAGAGAGTGGACAGAGTGCCCACGGTGCCGTCGTCATCCACGATGGTGCCCACTGCCTGCGTATCGACGAGTATGCCGTTTGTGACACCGAGAAGATTCAGCAAGAACGTCTCGTTCTCTTCCTCAAGTGCATCACCATTGACGGTGATCGTGATGGTCTGGGTCGTTGACCCTGGCCCGAATGTCACGGAACCGGCACGCGCCACGAAATCACCGCCGCTTGCGGTGGCCGTTCCGTCGCCCGTGATGTAGTTGACCGTCACGTTTTGACCGCTCGGCGCGGACAGTTTGAGCACGAAGGTGATCGACTTTGTTCCCGAATTCCCTTCGGCCACAATCGCATCGCTAATCGTCACGGTTGGTGTTGCATCGTCGTCAGTAATCGTTCCGATTCCGCGATTGTCCGCGAGTATCGCGCCGACCGCGTTCGCCAAATTCACCTGGAACGTCTCATCTGCCTCATCGAGCGGGTCGCCAATCACCGTGATCTCGATTGTCTTCTCGGTTTCCCCCGGCGCGAATGTCAGCGTTCCCGAAATACCCACGAAGTCTGGACCCGCGGCCGCGGTCACGTTGGCCGTGGAGTAATCCACCGTCACCGTGTGGTCGCGCGCGGCCAACAAGCGCACAGTGAAACTCGCGACCGTCGATCCGCTGTTGCCTTCCGTGACAGTCACATCATCAATTACGAAGCTGTCATCGTCCTGAATTGTCCCGACTGCTTGGTTGTCGGCGATAGTGGCGTTCACGGCGTTGGTCAGGTTCACGAAGAACGTTTCATCGACTTCAGGCGAGGTGTCTCCAGTCAGCGGGATGCTCACGGTTTGAATGAGCGCGCCTGGGCCGAAGATCAAGTTTCCGCTGCGCGCCTGATAGTCGCTCCCCGCGGTCGCGGTGTCGTTGGCGGTAGAGTAAGCGACGGTGATGATCTTTCCGCTGAGCGCGGAGAGCCGGACGGTGAAGTTCAGGTTCTTCGTCCCGCTCGCGCCTTCTGTAATTGCCACATCACCCACCGACAGGCCCGGCACAGCGTCGCTGTTATCGGTAATCGTCGCCACACCTGTCGCATCGGCGATGACTGCGTTCACCGCGCTTGACAGATTCAGGTTAAACGTCTCGTTGAGTTCGCTCATGCGGTCGCCGACTACCAACACATCCACCGTCTTCGTTGTTTCCCCAGGGGCGAATGTCAGAGTCCCCATTGTCCAGACGAAGTCGATCCCAGCGCCCGCTGTGCCGCCGGTGGTGGTGTAAGCAACCGTCACGGGATCGGCGGAGAGCGGCCCGGTCAGTGTGACCGTGAACGTCGCGACCGCCACTCCATTATCGCCTTCCGTGATGCTCACATCGTTCACGCGCAGAGTCGAATCCTCATTCTGGATGGTCCCAATGGCCTGAGCGTCACCGATTCCCGCGTTCGTTGCGTTACTCAGGTTGACGAAGAACCTCTCGCTCGCCTCAACGACCGTGTCGCCAGTGAGGACAATGTTGACACCCTTGCCAGTCTGACCGGGCGTGAACGTGAGGAGTTGTGTGAAGCCCGCGTAGTCGCT
>JAKEEV010000418.1 GCA_022616395.1 Planctomycetia bacterium
AGACCGTCGCTTACGCTTCCGGCTCCGATTAAATCAAGACCGTCGCGACGCTTCCGGCTCCGAGCAACACCAAGAACCGTCGCTTACGCTTCCGGCTCCGATTTGAACACGCCCAACTCCGCGAGCAACTCCTTCACCTTCGCTCCGATGAGATCGCGGACCTTGCGGAACTCCTCCGGTGGCATCTCGCGCGGGTCGGGAATCTGCCAGTCGATTCGACGCTTCGCATTCACCAACGGGCAGGCATCTCCACAGCCCATCGTGACGGCCGCGTCGATCTCGGTTCCGTTGTAATCGTCGAGTCCCTTCGATGTGTGAGAAGTGAGGTCGTAACCGAGTTCGGCCATCGCCGCGACCGCTTTGGGGTTCACCTTCCCGCTCGGTTTGCTGCCGGCGGAAAGCGCTTCCACCGCGTCTTTGCCATACATCGCGGCGAACGCCTGGGCCATCTGGCTACGGTTGGAGTTCTCGACGCAAACAAACAGCACACGAACCTTGCGGTTGGTCATGATTGTGGTTCCCGCGTTGGTGTTGGAGCTGAGTAAATGAGCTTCCACATTCCCACGGCGATCAGCGCGCCAAGTGGAGGCGCGATCAGATACAGCCAGAGGTAGTCGAACTTGTTGGAAACGACCGCCGGGCCGAGTGAGCGAGCCGGGTTCATGCTCGCGCCGGTGATTGGGCCACAGAACAAGACCTCCAGCGCGATCACTCCCCCCACGATGAACCCGCCGAGCGTCTGAATACCCGAATTGGCCACTCCCAGACTCAACACGACAAACATCAGCACGCCCGTCAGCCACATTTCAAGGACGAAGCATTCCCACACCCAATCCTTGAAGACTTTCGTCGTGCCAAGATCGGGCGGCGGCTCCTTCTGCGTGAGAAGAGCAAGCAGCAAGCTGGCGGTGATTGCCCCCGCGCCCTGAGCGAGAACATAACCTGGAACGTCCTTCCAGGGAAACTTACCCGCGGTCGCCAACCCTAATGTGACCGCCGGATTGATGTGCGAGCCGGACACCGGACCGAATGAGTAGACCAGCACCGCGACCAGCAAACCCCAGGTGAGCGCGATGCCCACCAGCGTGACAGCCCCGTTCGACAAGCCGTTGACCACAACGACACCAGTTCCGCCGAAGATCAGGACAAACGTGGCGAAC
Source organism: Planctomycetia bacterium (assembly GCA_022616395.1). Classification (GTDB taxonomy): domain Bacteria; phylum Planctomycetota; class Planctomycetia; order Gemmatales; family Gemmataceae; genus Gemmata. Next base: position 1,161 of record JAKEEV010000418.1, read on the forward strand.
CACTCGGCGAGCAGGCGACGAGGCATGGGATTCACCGCGGAGGACGCTAAGAACGCTGAGAGAAGAATTGTCTTATGAAATCGTCCCTTCTTCCTCTGCGCTCTCTGCGTCCTCCGCGGTGAATCATTCTTCATCCGTTCTTCTCGTTTGCCGCCAGTCGCGCGAGGAGTTGCTCCTTCGCCGGCGGCCATTCGCTTGCGATGATGCTGAAGACGACGGTGTCGCGGAGGCGCTCGCCGCGAGTGATCGCGTGCGAACGCAACACGCCTTCGCGAACTGCCCCGAGCTTGGCGAGGGCGGCTTGAGAGCGCGTGTTCCGCGCATCCGTAACGAACTGCACGCGGTTCAATCCGAGCGTCTCGAAGCAGTGCGCGAGCATGAGCAACTTGCACTCTGGGTTGACCGCGGACGCCCACAAGTCCGGCCGATACCACGTCCAACCGATTTCAACGCGCTTGTGTTGCGGATTGGGTTCGATGAAACTTGTCGCCCCGACCAGTTCTCCGCTTGAGAGCAACCGCACTGCGTAGGGCAACCGCTTCCCGGCAGCGCACTGAGTAAGAGCGTTGTTGAATACGCGGTCGAACTCCGCCCCGCGACCGTTCACGAGCATGAACTCCCACACGCGTTCATCGTCCGCGGCGACCCGAAGCCCCTCGCGATGCTCCTCAACGTGCGGTTCGAGCCGCACCCACCGCCCGCTCAGCACTGGTGCCGTGATCTCCATGCGTGCGTTCCTACTTTTCCTTCGGCTTTTCGGTGTTGTATCGAATCCTTTTCACGAGTCGCTGAATCCCCACCAACCGCACACCTTCCACTAAACTGACTTCGAGTTCGTCGAGTGAAACGTGTCAGGCAAAAACAGCAGACGACTCTCTTTTCACACTGGAGAATTGCCATGTTCCGTCTGTTCGCAGCCGCGGTTCTCGTCGCCCTGTGTGTCAACGTCGCTTCGGCTGACGACAAAAAGCCGATGATCGGCCACATGGTTTACTTTAAGCTGAAGGATAATACTCCGGAGAATCGCAAGAAGCTCGTGGATGCGTGCGAGAAGTATCTCGCCAATCACGACGGCGTTATCTTCTTCTCGGCGGGCGTGATTTCAGACGACTTCAAGCGCGACGTGAATGATCGCGACTGGGACGTGGCCCTGCATCTGGTGTTCGTCGATAAGGCCGCTCACGACAAGTACCAGGATCACAAAGAACACTTGAAGTTCATCGACGAGAACAAGGCGAACTGGGCAAAAGTTCGGGTTTTCGATTCCGCGTTCACCAGTTACAAGTCAAAGAAGAAGTGAGCTTGGCGAACAGCCGGCGTGAGCCGGCTGGTGAGAATCAAAAGAGTTTTGACGGGATAACAGGATAAGACAGGATCAGAACAAAGACAAAGTTCTGAACTCATCTGGTCTATCCTGTCCTGTCAAAATGCTGCTTCCTTCTTGTGCTCTCACCAGCCGGCTCACGCCAGCCGTTCGCCCGAACTGGCCGGAGACATCGACATGGCCTTCAAACTGGTCGTGTGGGACTTTGACGGAACGCTGGCAGACTCACTGCCGACGGCGGTGAGCATCTTCAACCGGCTTGCGCCGGAGTTGGGGCACAAGCCGCTCGAAGATGTGAACGCCGCACGCGGGCTTTCCACGCGGCAGTTTCTGCGCCAGCAGGGAATCTCGCTATGGCGATTACCGCGCCTGGTGCGCAAGTATCAAGCCGCCGCGGCCGAGGAAGCTGACAAGTTGAAGCTCATTACTGGCTTACCCGCAGCGCTCGCGGCTCTGGCGAGTTCAGGCGTGCGGCTGGGCGTGTTGTCGTCCAATCGCGAAGACAACATCCGCCGGTGTCTGCGAGCTAACGACGCGGAGCAACACTTCGCGTTCGTGATGGGCTATCCGCGTCTCTTTGGCAAAGGGAAAGCTCTCAAGCGCATCGTGAAAGCCGAACGACTCACGCGCGAGGATGTGCTTTACATCGGCGATGAACTGCGCGACGTGGAGGCGGCGAAGAAAGCGGGCGTGAAGGTCGTCGCGGTGACGTGGGGCTTCCACACGGCGGAATTGCTTCGCACCGGCCAGCCGGACTTCGTCGTGAGCGATGCAAGCGAACTGGCGGGCATCGTTGGTCTGACACCCACTCGCGTCGCGGGGTGATGTAGGACAGGCTCCCAGCCTGTCTCGCGTTATCGGAGCCGCGACCGTGAGGGAGCGCTTGACGAAGATCGCTCCCTCACGGTCGCGGCTCCGATTCTCAACGACAGGCAAGATGCCTGTCCTACTTTGTTTCCAGCACTCTTTGAATTGCCAGCGAGAAGGCGCGGCCCTCGTCTCCCTGCTCGCTTAACCCAAGTGCCTTGGCACGCACGCGAGCCACATCATCGCCGAGCGAATCGGCCGTGCGGAAGTGCAAGTACCACACCGCGCCCGCGCGCATATCATCTTCGCCGAACACATACGCCGGTCTGTTTGCCTTCTCGCCCGTCACGCGATTGAACTGCGTGAGAGCTTCCGCGAGCGTTTCGGGTGTCGTTTCGATAGTGATGAAGGCAAGATCGCGCGTCGCGGCCATGTCCTTGATTGCGCTCACATCCGCGCCGGCAGAGTGCAGATAGATCACGGTGCGGAAGCCCACGCGCTTGAGCGAATCGAACCCGTCAAGCGTCGGCTTGCGGCCAGCGAAGAGTCCGTCCTTCACCTTCGTGTAACCGGGAAGCCCGGTCGCGACGGGTGCCTTCGCTGGTTCGATGGTGGGCGCTTTCGCGGGCGGGCCGAGGAAGCCGGGCTTGGTGGGCGCGCCTGGCC
>JAKEEV010000042.1 GCA_022616395.1 Planctomycetia bacterium
GTTTTGGTCGGCAGCGGGATTGGCTCTTGAGCCATCGGCAGCGGAATACGTCCAGCCGCCGGGTTCGCCGGGGTAACACCAGCCAGTGAACTGTTACGAGACAAAACGCACGCTGCCATCGCCCAACAGGATGTTGGCGCCGTTGGAGTGGTTGCTCCGGACCGACTGGGCCGCGTCGCTGTCTTCGCAGGTGTAAACCGGGTGTGTGACTCCGTTGGCGCAGTGCGGCGTCCAGTCCTTGTGTCCGACGATGCGGGCATCGCCATTGGGAGTTTTCACGGTGAACGGCGTGGTATCGTTGCTCCCGCTAATCGTGGCCGCACCGGCATACGCCCACAACCCCCACGACCCGTCGGTGGTGCGCGGTTCCACAACCAACTCCCCCACCGCGATACTGTTCGAGGTGCCGTCGGACATGTCGGCGAAGGAGGCTCCCCACTGCTGACGCACGTGTCCAATGCCGCGCCGGGTGGCAGTGTTGAAGACGGCGTTGTTCCGCGCACGCCCCATGCCGATGTTGTACCCGTAATTCCCGCGGGCGAACAAAGTCGGCGCGGTCTGGCCGGAATTCGAAAAGAGCGGGGCCTTCTGATCGCTTGAGCAGAGGAAGATTTTCAGTTCCGTGCGGGTCACGGGTTGGTTGATCGTGGTTTTGGCAGGCTGGTTCAGGTTGTAAGCCTTGAACAAGTTATCCTGCTCGATGAAGGGCAGGAGCAAGACGACCCAGGTGGGTCCCCAGTTGAGGTCGCGGAGGTTGTTGGTGTTACAGGCGACGCCCAGAGCGCACTGCGCCGCGGGCGGAAACTGCCCACGTGAATCATGGTGGTTGTGCAGACCCAGACCGATTTGTTTGAGGTTGTTCTGGCACGACATTCGCGCCGCGGCCTCACGCACCTTCTGCACCGCGGGGAGCAGCAGTCCAATGAGAATGGCAATAATGGCAATCACAACCAGCAATTCAATCAGCGTAAATGCGGAGCGACGAGAACCAGGGAGAGTCATGAGAGACGACCTCCAAAACGGATGGAAGAAAACGGGAACTGGAGACGCGACGCCTGCCGAGAACCGGCACGAAAAGTTGCGGATCGCCGGTTCAACAGCAACCAGGAGCATCTGCGGTTTGAGTCAGGAGTGACCCAAAAGTAGTCCTCGGCGTGCCACAGGTGCGCCGGTTGCGCGAAGGCGGCGTCGGGAATGAATTGGGAGCTGAATTACGCGCTGTGGAAATGCCTGAAGTTCAGATTCTCATTGCACTAGAGTCGGGATACTCCGTTGCAAGTTCCGAAACTGCCCTCCCCTGCTTTCGTCAGATTGTTGCGCAGTCCAGGGAGGCGCGACAGGGCGGAGCACAAAAGCGAAAACGCCCCGACTCCGGGGCGTGCAGGGAAAGGGCGAGCCGACTACTTCGATTTGGTGTCGAAGTTGAACTGGTTGGGGCCCTCCTCGGTCACTTCGCGGGTGATTTCACTCTTGTCGCCGTAGCGGTCCGGCAGCGCGTTCACATCCTGTAACTCGTCGTAGCCGGGACCATCCATCCCGCCCATCAACTCCTTCATGGATACCTTCTTGATCGAGGTGAGCCTCACCTTGTTTTTACCGACGGGCGCGAGTCCCTCGTAATTGCCGTCGAGAATGTCAAAGACGGCCGGCGGTTCACCATTCTCGGGGTCGAAGGTGATTTTCCCGGTCATGAGCGGCTTGGTGTCGAGGGTGATTTTCCCGGACACCTGGACCCGCTTCACGTTTTTGACCTTCTGGCTACAGCCGGTCGCGACGAAACCGACGAACACCAAGAAGGTGAGGATACACATCCAGGAGCGCACGATCGACCTCAGAAGTGGGAGAGTTCAAAAGGGGAAATTACCCAGCGGACTGGCCACCGGGTACACGGGCTTGGGTTAGTAATCATTGGCGATGGGGAGACCATCGTCTCGGGTGGCGAGTTGGGCCAGGGTGTTGATCGGGATGCTATCGCGGATGAACCGGACCGACCCATCGCCCATCACGGCGTTCACCCCGCCGGTGTGGGCCGAGTTGAGCGGGATGTTGGTGCCCATGTTCTGGCACACCCCAGTCTGCCCGCAGTGCCCCGGCGGGTTCGGCCACCCGGTCTTCTGGTTGACCCGGTAGCGGATCGTGGTCATCTGGAACGTCCGGCAATCGGTTTGCCCGCCATTCCAGCTCGGGGCATGCCAGTGCCAGCCGATCTGCCAGCTATGCAGCAGGCCGGCGCCCCACGCCACCCGAGTACCGTTGAGTGTGGTGAGGTAGTCGTTCTGCTCGCTCACCAGGATGGTGTTGCTACTGCCGTCGGCGATCCTGTGGATGGCAGTCGGGTTGTTGGAACCCGGAATGATCGCTCCGCCGCCGCTCATGATCCCACCTGAACAGCAGTTGATCGTTCCGGTGTTCCCGCGATGGATGCGGGTTTCAATGAAGCCGGGAATCAAGCCCGGAACCGCGCCGGTCACCGCGACATAATGGTTGTTCTGGTTGGGCCGAACGCCCTGAAACGGAGACGGGGCGTCCTCACCCACCGACGACGACGGGCAGAGGTAGGTCTGAATCTTGGTTCCCTGCGACACGCGGATGTTGTTTGACGCGCTGGTTCCCCAGCCCGACTGACCCGCAAACAGCAACCTCTTGAAGATGTTGTCCTGTTCGATGTAGGGGAGGATGAACACCGTCCAGGCGCTGCCCCACCCGCCGCCGGTGGTCTGCGTTCCGTAGGGGGCGTAGTCGCGTGTACCACCGGAAGGAAGGTAGCCGCGCGCGTCCTGGAAGTTGTGCATCGCCAAGCCGATTTGCTTGAGATTGTTCGAACACTTCATGCGGGCCGCGGCTTCGCGGACCTTCTGGACTGCGGGCAAAAGCAGACCGATGAGGATCGCGATTATCGCGATCACCACCAACAACTCAATCAGCGTGAACGCACGGCGAGTGAGAGAATTGGGAGAGACCATAATAAACCCTCAAAAGTGAACAAATGGTGATGAAGAGATCAGCAGTGCAAATCTAATTCTCCTTTTTACTCTAATTCCCCCTTTCCCGCAACAAAAACTATTTGATTTTCTCGCGGCTTCAGGGCAGGTACTCTGTCACTCGGTTCCCTTGCTTCTGGTAGGTTCCGGCCATGCAACGCTTCTCATCCGTTCTCTCACTCGGCGTCCTGGCGTTTGCCCTTCCGCCTGTTGTCGCGGCGGAGACACCCAACATCGTGCTGATCTTCACCGACGATCAGGGTTACGGTGATGTGGGGTGTTTCGGCGCCAAGGGGTTTTCGACGCCGAACCTCGACCGCCTCGCCAAACAGGGCGTGCGGTTCACCGACTTCCACGTATCGCAACCGGTTTGCTCCGCGAGCCGCGCCTCGCTGCTCACGGGCTGCTATGCCAACCGCATCGGCATTCACGGCGCGCTCGGTCCGGGCGCGCGTCACGGCATTCACGCCGACGAGACCACTATCGCGGAACTGTGCAAGTCGAAAGGCTACGCCACCGGAGCCATCGGCAAGTGGCACCTCGGCCACCATCCGCAGTTCCTCCCCACACGACACGGCTTCGATTCCTACTTCGGCCTGCCGTACTCCAACGACATGTGGCCGCACCACCCCGAAGCCAAGAAGGGCACTTACCCCAACCTTCCCCTGTTCGAGAACGAGACGGTGATCGACGCGGACGTGACCGCCGAGGACCAGACGACGCTCACCACGCGGTACACCGAGCGGGCGGTGAAGTTCATCGCCCGGAACAAGGGCAAGCCGTTCTTCCTCTACGTCGCCAACTCGATGCCGCACGTGCCGCTGTTCGTCAGCGACAAGCACAGGGGGAAGAGCAAACAGGGAATGTACGGCGACGTGATTCAGGAAATCGACTGGTCGGTAGGCGAGATCATGAAGGCACTCGATGAGCACAAGCTCACCGAGAACACACTCGTCATCTTCACCTGCGACAACGGCCCGTGGTTGAGTTACGGCAATCACGCGGGAAGTTCTGGCGGGCTGCGCGAAGGAAAAGGAACCGTGTGGGAAGGCGGAGTGCGCGTGCCGTTCATCGCTCGCTGGCCGGGGAAGATTCCCGCAGGGAGTGTCCAACGCGAAACAGCCATGACGATTGATATTCTCCCCACGGTGGCGAAGATCATCGGCGCGGACCTTCCAAAACTCAAGATCGACGGCAAGGACATTGGCAGTCTGCTTCGTAATGAAAAGGGCGCGAAGTGTCCGCACGATGTCTTCTACCACTACTTCGCGCAGGGCCAGTTGCAGGCTGTGCGCAGCGGAAAGTGGAAGCTGATTCTTCCTCACACGTACCGCACGATGCAAGGCCAGCCGCAAGGCGCGGACGGCAAGCCCGGTCGATACAAGCAGGTGAAAATCGAGAAACCCGAACTCTACGACCTCGAAGCGGACGTGAATGAGACGAAGAACGTCGCCGACGCGAACCCGGACGTGGTGAAGAAGTTGCTGGCGTATGCGGAAGCCGCACGCGCCGACCTCGGAGACTCGCTCACCAAACGCACGGGCAAGGGCGTTCGCGAACCGGGAAGATTGCCTGAGAAGAAACCCACCCCCCAACCCCCTCCCTGCAGGGAGGGGGAGAAAAACACAGAAGCGTCCGCGTCTCTTTCCCATCCAACGAGCGCATTCCCTTCTTTCACCCCCTTCCCTTTAGGGAGCCGGGTAGGTCTTCGCGCCGACAAACCCGAACACACCGCCGAACTCATCTTTCCGCTTCACAAGCAGCACAACCATGCGCCGGGGATTGTCGAGTGTCCCAACGGCGATCTTCTGGTGTCGTGGTATCGCGGAAGTGGTGAGCGATCCGCGGATGATGTCGCGATCTACGGCTCTCGTCTGAAGCCCAAAGAGAAACACTGGGGCCTGGAGTTCCTGCTGGTCGATACGCCCGGCTTCCCGGATTGCAACACAACAATGTGGATTGACAACCAAGGCAAGCTCTGGCTGTTCTGGCCGGTGATACTGGCGAACTCGTGGGAATCGTGTCTGACTCACTACTGCTACGCGACCGACTACGACAGGGACCGCATCAGATGGAAGTGGCAAGGAATTATCACGCTCAAGCCCAAAGACTTCGAGGAGGTGATGCTACGCGAGTTCGGCAACTGGAAGAAGCTGGTCGGTGACGCGATCAAGATGCCGGTCACGCTCACCGACGACTTCGTCAAGAAGCGAGTGAGTGACAAGCTGTTGTCACGGCTTGGCTGGCAACCGCGCTGCAAGCCAACGGTGCTCAAGGATGGCCGCATTCTGCTTCCGCTCTACTCGGATACTTACTCCGCGGGCATCATGGCCATCAGCGACGACGGCGGCAAAACCTGGACCGCTTCGCAA
>JAKEEV010000043.1 GCA_022616395.1 Planctomycetia bacterium
AGGTCACGCGTCTCGCCGATGTCGGTCTTCAAGTTGTAGAGCGCAAACGACTGCAGCTTCGCGCGCTTAAAGGCGCGCTCCTCCTCGTCCGTGAGGTCGTTGGTGCGGCCCGGTTCGGTGTCGAGCGTGGCCAGGACCTTCCAGTCGCCGTGGCGTAACGCGACCTTGTTCGGACCGACGGCCCGGTGGAAATGCCAGTACAGCGGGACGCTGCGTTTCAATTCCTTGCCCGCGAAGAGTGGGACCAAACTGATCCCGTCGAGCTTGCGGTTGGCCGGGGGCGTGACCGACGCGACTTCGCACGCCGTCGGCAGAAAATCGACACCGCTGACCGGTTCGTCCGAAACCGTCCCGGCCTTGAGGTGACCTGGCCAGCGGACCATCCCCGGCACGCGAATTCCGCCTTCGTATAGCGAACCCTTCTTGTCTCGCAACGGCCCGGCCGAACCGTGGGGGTGATACTTGGTCACCGCGGGGCCGTTATCGCTGGTGAACAGGACGAACGTGTTGTCCCGGAGTTTCTGATCGTCGAGGAGCTTCATGAGACGGCCGAAGGCGTCGTCCATCTGGGTGATGTTGCCGTGGTGCGCGCTGTAGCTGGGGTCCTCCGAGGGGTAGAGCTTGGTGTACTTCTCGTCGGACGCGATCGGTTCGTGCGGTTCGTGGAAGCAGACGTACAGAAAAAACGGCTTGGAGCGGTCGCGCTTCTTGGTAAGCCAATCGGTCGCTTCATCGATAATGAGGTGCGCCGAGTAGCCTTTCAGTTGCCCGACGGCGCGACCGTTGCGCACGAAGTTATCCGGGTCGCGGTGGTTCGGCAGGGCGTTGTTCTGCGTCGCGAACCAGTGGGCAAACCCGTGGTCGCCCGGCTGGGGCTGGGTCTTCTCGTTGAACTCGCCGTTGAGATGCCACTTCCCGACGTGGCAGGTCTCGTACCCCTTGTCGCGCAGAAGGGTGGCGATGGTGATTTCCTTGCGGCCGAGATGGACCGGCGAGTCTTGCGGAATCCAGTTGCGGATTCCCGCACGCGTGGGGGTGCGACCGGTCATGAGTGCGGTCCGCGACGGCGAGCAGTTCGCATGGCCCGCGTAGCAACTTGTCAGTCGCACGCCCTCGGTCGCGAACCGATCCAAATTCGGGGTTCGGAGGTCCTTCGCCCCGAAACAGGCGAGGTCTCCGTAACCGAGATCGTCGGCGAGGACGAGTACGATGTTGGGTCGCGCCGGCTCCTCGGCTTGCGCGATGGAAGCCGGTTCGGCCGCCCCAGCGGCAGGAACGCCCAGCAAACCTGCGAAGAGTGTGAGCAAACGCCAGACTCGCATGGTGATAACCCTCCGGCTAACAAGTTCCAAAGCACCACTCCCTCACGGTCGTGGCTCGGTTGGCCTACTCGACTACCCACGCATCCTTGCTGTACTTATCATCAAACACTTTTTCCCGCAGAACCAGACCGCAGCCGGCGACATCGGGCACCAACATCTTGCCTTCCTTGAACCGGAACGCGGAAGTGTCGAACAGGTCGCTGGTGCTTGGGTCTTCTTCGGCGATCAGGAAGTTCGGGATGCCGCGGGCCAGGACCAACTGCATGTGCAGGCCGAGGTGCGATCCCCAGTTATGCGGGGCGAGCTGGATATTCGGCTTCGCGGCCGTCTTCCGCGACAGCTCCCACTGCCTGGTCAGTCCAAAAGAGCGGATGTCCGGCTGGAGCACGTCGAGCGCGTCCTTTTCGATGAACGGATCGAAGAGATTCACCTCCCGCGCGTTTTCGCCATCCGCGACCAGCGTCTTCCAACCTTTCTTCCGCAGGTACGCCTTCAGGTCCAAGTCCTGCTCGACGACCTCGGGGAACATCTCTTCGATGAAATAGAGGTCGTCGCCGACCGCGTCGAGCCAGCGCTTGGTGCCGTCGAGGTCGAAGCCGTTGTTGGCATCGACCATCAGTTTGACCTCCCTGCCGACCAGCTTGCGGATGGATTGAACCACTTCGACATCGCGCTTGAAGCCTGCTTCCTTCTCCATCCATTTGGCGCCGCGGCCGACCTTGATCTTGAAGGCCCGGTGGCCCCTCTTGAGGCTGGTTTCCACTTCCTCCAGCAGCCG
>JAKEEV010000044.1 GCA_022616395.1 Planctomycetia bacterium
ATCTTCAGTGAGACTGTCGTTGGTTGCCAGTGGCCCATCGTTGTCGAGAATGTTCACAGTGGCCGAACTGGGAGTGCCGATCGTGGCTCCACCTCCACTCGTGATGTTGACGATCACCGTCTCGGTTGGTTCGCTGGTGGCATTGTCGTAAGGGAGCCGGTCACATCGACAACCACGTCAGCCGTTGCCGATTGAGCCGCGAAGGTGACTTGGCTGCTGATGGGCGAGAAGTCCTGTCCGGGTGTCGCGGTGCTTGCACCTGAGACTGAGATGAAGATTGTCAACGGCTGGCTCGTGTCCCCGTCTCGCGAAAACCGGAACGTCCCATCGCTCACTCCCTCCGTCGCGTCGGCCAGCGCTGCGACTGTGACCGCGGACGGCACCGTGCGGTCTTCCAGTGGAGTGACGTGCAGTTGGGCGCGGTTGAGTGCTGACGTTGTAGGCTTTTTGGTGAACCGGCGGAAGAGGCGCTTGGTGAGATTGGCGATGGAGAGTGACATGGGGCATCCTTCCGAGTGATGGACTGACCAATCAACCCCAACCACCCTAACAAAAACCCCCATTGCGAGCCAACCAGATTCGGCACAAATAGTCCAATTCCCGCACATGCAATCTTCACACTTAACCGAAGGGGAATTCGCTACTCGCGCCGCGTCAACCCCGGCGATAGAGCATCCGGGCGCAGCCGGCGGCTCCGATGAACCCCGCGTCGGAGCCGAGTTTGGCGAACGCGATCTTCACCGACTTCGTCGGGAACGGCAGCCCGTAGCGCTTCACGTAGGCTTCGATCTTCGCCCGGAACCACTCACCTGAAGCGACCATTCCGCCTCCAAAGACGATCATTTCTGGATCGACGGAGGCAATCGCGGCGCAGGCACCGAGAGCCAGGTAGTACGCGGTGTCGTCCACAACCTTCATCGCCAGTTCATCACCACCCGCGGCCAGATCGAAAACTTCCTTCGCGGTGAAGTCGTCGTCGTTGGCGGTGTAGTAGGCGCGAAGTTTCGTCTCTCCGCGATAGCAGGCCATATCTTCGCGTGCTCGGCGGACGACGTTCGTTGCGCTCGCATAGGCTTCCAGACATCCGCGTGCTCCACAACCGCATTGCCGGCCGGTGTCGGGCATCGCGATGCGCATGTGTCCCAGTTCTCCTCCGTGGCTATGTTCGCCCTCGATAATCGCGTCGTCGATGATGATCCCGCTACCGACACCAGTGCCCAGCGTGAACAACACCATGCTTCGAGCGTCCTGAGCGGCCCCGACCCAGAACTCGCCGTAAGCCGCGGCGTTCGCGTCGTTCTGGAAGGCGGTTGGTTTGCCGAAAACCGTCGCGATGTGGTTGCGCACCGGGACGTTTTTCCACGGCTTGAGGTTGGGCGGGTCGAGAATCAGCCCAGCCTTGATGTCCATGAGTCCCGGCGTACCAACCCCGATGGCCGCGATGTCGGCCAGCGTGAGTTTGGCGGCGGAAACCGCCCGGCGGATGGTCTCGCACATCGTTTCCAGCCCGGCTTCCTGTCCGCGTTGCGGTTCGGTGTCCATCACCACCGGTTCGGAGAGCGGTCGGCCGTCACTCGTGACGACCGCGCTTTTCATGGTCGTCCCGCCAACATCCAGACCAACGAACTTCGGCTGCTCAGGCATCACATCACCCACGGGTAATTCCGAGTTCCAACAGTTCCAAGTTCGCGTTTGTCCCACAAATCAACGGGTCGGTTCGCGAGTTTCACGTTCCGTGTTTTCAACGGGAACGTGAAACTTCATCCAGCGTGTTGTACCGATGTCGCGGCGGCAGTGGAGAGCGGCCCAGGCGTTAACTGCGATTAGCGCTGCGGAGGGTGTGTTAACTGGGCGACGCTCGCGGGGCGTGATTCTTGTCCTCCGGGTCGTTCTTGGGCCGACCGTGACCTAAAGTTGGGAGTCACGAAAATCCTGCCTCGGTCGCCAACCGGCCGTCGCTTTCGCCCTCCCCGCCCATCGGAATTATGGAACCGCTCACACCACAGGTGATGCACAAACTGGTGTTCACCATTCTGGTTCACGGGTTGCCGGACGCGCAGACAAGCGTTGCTCACGACATCCTGCTGGACGCTCAAGGAAATCCGAACCCACAGGTTCGAGAACTTGCGGTGGTGGCTCTGGCAGAGTTGCCAGTCCCGGCCGCCAAGCGTGTGTCAGCTCTGGCAAAAGCGCTTCGAGACACCCACGCCCGCGTTCGCCGACGAGCCGCCCGCGCGCTGGGCGACTTCGGCGTTCACGCCATCCCCGCGGTGCCCGTGCTGACCGCCGGACTGACGGATTCCGACATCAGCGTTCGACGAGATTGCGCCGGGACGCTCGGTCGTCTTGGCCCGGCAGCGACCCCTGCGGCTTCGGCGCTGGTCTTGCTCTTGATCGAACCAGAAACTCGCAGTCGCGTGGTGGCGGCAACAGCCCTGAAACGAATCGGCCGCACCGCCCTTCCGGCTCTGCTCGAAGGGTTGCAACAGCCCGACTACGAACTGCGTGAACGCTGCGCCCGCCTGCTCACTTCCATTGCCCCCACCGACGCCTCGGTTGCCCAGGCAATCCGAATTGCGGCCGAAGAAGCCAACAACGAACACCGCCGACGCGCAATGGAATCCACCGACCCCGCCCTCGTGGCGCTCGTGACCGTCTGACGAAGACAGTGATCAGTTATCAGTGAACAGTAATCAGTTATCAGTTATCAAGTAATCAGGTCGGAAGAGGTTCCTTGCCTTCCGACCTGATGACTGATGACTGATGACTGATCACTGATGACTGATCACTGATGACTGATCACTGATGACTGATCATGGCTCCCGACTACCGGCGTCGCATCATCCACTTCACGACCCGGATCACCAGCCCGCGCGGGGCGAATCGTTCCAAAAAGAGCATGAGTCGGTTTTGCAATCCGGGAACGACCATGCGCTGCCCTTTGCGCATCGCTCGCACTCCCGCCTCTGCCACGGATCGAGCGGTGATGCGCTGACCGAGCGTGAATCCGCGTGAACTCTGCATCCCCGCAACCGCCGCGAATTCCGTCGCCACCGGACCGGGACAGAGCGCGGTGACGGTGACTCCACTTCCGCGAAGTTCACTGTGAAGAGCCTCGGTGAACGAATTCGCGTAGGCTTTCGTAGCGTAATAAACAGCCATGAATGGGCCGGGCTGAAAACCAGCCACCGAGCCGACATTCAGAATGCGCCCCTGCTTTCGCGCGAGCATTCCCGGCAGGAACAGACCGGTCAGTTCTGTCAGCGCGGTCACGTTCACCTGGATCATGCGAAGCAGCTTCTCCAGATCGGCGCTTGCAAATGGACCAAGATCGCCGAAGCCCGCGTTATTCACCAGCACCTCGACCGGTCTCCCAAGCGCGGTGATGGAATCGAATAGCTGGCGCGGAGCGGTCGGTTCCGCGAGATCGGCCGGGAAGATGTGGCAGGTTGCTCCGTGTACTCGCGTCAGTTCCTCCGCCAGCGACTGAAGTTGCTCGGAGCGCCGGGCGGTGAGAATCAGATCGTGGTCAGCGGCGAGCACGCGGGCCAATTCGGTCCCGATCCCGGCGCTTGCTCCAGTAACCAGCGCGATAGGCCGAACGGATGGAGTCATGGGAACGTGGCCTGGGTTGTAGGCCGCCTTGCGGAGGCGGGCTTCAGGAGCGCGGAGCGCGGAACGCGGAACGCGGAACGGAAGACAACAAACCCATGGCGTGCTTTCTTGATTTCGTTCCGAGTTCCGCGCTCCTCGTTCCGCGCTTCTCCCGTGCCGCTCGGCTCGCGGCACCTACTCCGCAGAGTCAGGAGTCACAGTATCGGAAACGGGAAGTGATTCGCTTTCAATCGGGTCATTCGGAAGTGTTAGGAGAACGATATCGCCTTCGGGTTCGGGCTGTTCCAGACCCAGCCCGCGATTGCGGATCAACTCCAGGATCGCGAGGAAGATTCCGATTAACCGCACCTTGAAGTACGGAGCGGTGAACGCATCGCGGAAAGCGAGCCGACCGCCGGCCGCGAGCACTCGCTCCTTCACTTGAGCTTCGTAGACGTGTTGTGGGGTGTCGTCCACAAGGATCGTGGTCGGTTGAAGCGATTGCGTTTCTCGCATGAGGCGCGCGAAGGCGCTGACAAGATCCCACAACTCCACCGGCCGCACTTTCGGGCCGCGCTCCTGGGTTGGTTCGGGAGGTTCCTGTCTCGGAACGCGCGTTCCGGCCTCTTCCGCGCGCGCTTCGAGAGCCGTGGCGGCATCCTTGAACTTGCGGTATTCCAGAAGCTGCCGGACAAGTTCGCGCCGGGGGTCGGGCTGATCGTCTGGAGTGATCTGAGCATCCGCGGGCAACAGCGCGCGGGTCTTGATCTCCATGAGAGTCGCGGCCATCACCAGAAATTCACCTGCGAACTCGATGTCGAGTTCTTCGCGCATCGCCTGGATGTAGGCGAGGAACTGATCGGCGAGTTTGGCGATGGGAATGTCGAGAACGTCCACTTCGTTCCGCTTGACCAGGTACAGGAGCAGGTCAAGCGGGCCGTGAAATGCGTCAAGAGCAACGGTGTAAGGCATGAGGCCATCCGTGGCGGAGAAGCAGGAGAGTAGCGAATTGCCTCCTCACGCGTCGAGACCAAAGTAGTAGAAGGTCTCCGTGCCGTTGGTTTTCATAGTAGTCATCACGCGGAGCGTGATGACTACTATGAAAACCAACGGCACACGGAGTGTGCCTACTCCTCTGAAAGCCGCCCGCTCACCAGTCGCTTGGGAGTATCATCCCGTCGCGTGGGTTCAGCGCGATACCGAGCGTGCGGTCGCTCATCTTGTCGGGGATGAACCGCACCTGACCATCCCAGAGCAGGGCGTTGAAGCCACCCGGAGAGAGTCCGCCGAACTTCTTGCGGAAGTCCTTCGGCAACTCCTTCCCCGGCAGCATCACATCATCCGGCTTCGTCCAGATCACCGACCCGGACGCCTCGACCACCGCGATGGTGTTCGACGTGCCGTCGGGGAATGAGGCGGGGATTCTCGTGCCCACCGGTTGCATCGCGTTGGGACCGATGACCATCTGGAGGTGCGTGTGCCCCGGCTTCCGCACCCCACCAACCGGGTAGTAGATGTCAGGCATCTTCTCGATGAGCTTCTTGTTGTGAGCCGAGTCCCAGGGTTCGTTCATCTTGAACTGCTTGTACAAGTTATCCTGCTCGATGTACGGCAGGATCGCCACCCGCCAGCTCAAGAGCGGCTTCTCGTTCGGGAGCTTCAGCGGCAGACCGGTCGCACCGACTCCGTGGACGGGAAGCACG
>JAKEEV010000419.1 GCA_022616395.1 Planctomycetia bacterium
CAAAAAAACCTTCACGGCGTTGCCCAACGGGGCGGGCCTACTTAAACAGTGCCGCTCGGCAAGCGGCACCTACTTTGCCCGCTTCGGCAAGGCGGCACCTACTCAGAAGGCCTCACTCCTCGGCGAGCGGAATCAGAGCCGCCGGCGGAATGCTTGGCGTGGGTGTTGGTGGAGCGGAAGGAGTTCGCGGCATCGGTGCAATGGGAACTGGTTTCGGCGAGATGGGCGTTTCAACTCCCGGCGTGCCCGCAATCGTTCCCTTCGTCTTCTTCCACTCAACGACATCCAGCGCGACCACGTCCACGGCCTTGAGTAACTGGCCGTCAATTCCCTTCACCCAATCCTCTGGCGTGATTTCCACCACCACATCAGGAATCACGCCCTGCTTCTCCATGTTCACGCCCTTGTTGGTGTAAACACCAATCCGCGGAATGCGGAAGGACGAGCCATCAATCAGTCGCGTGGAACCGGTGCCGATGACAAACCCTCCCGTTGCCTGACCGACCACCTTGCCAAAACCCATCGCGCGGAACGCATGAGGGAAAATCTCCGCGTCCGAATACGAGCGGTTGTTGGTCATCACGACCATCGGCTTGGTCCACTTGCGGTCATAACTTCTCAGCACCAATCCTTCTCCTCCGTCGCGCTGACGGAAGAACGTGTGAGCCTTCCCGCCGAGGTAATTCAGCACCTGATCGTGAGTGAATCCGCCTCCGTTGAAGCGCACATCGATCACAATCGCTTCCTTGTCGAAGTGGTCCGAGTAAAGAGTACGCACGAACGCTTCCAGCCCCGCATCGTCCATGCTCGGAATGTGGATGTAGCCGATCTTTCCTCCGCTGGCCTTCGCGACCGCGTCCGCGTTCTGCTTCACCCAACGCTGATACATGAGCGTCGAGATTCGCCCGCGGTCGGTCGCGATGATCTCGACCCGGCGCTTGGTCTTCGGGTCTTTCGGATCGCTTGCGATCTCCAGAAGCACGCCCTCGCCGGCCTTGTTGTTCAGGAGCTTCGACACGTTCACCTTGTCGGTCAACTCCACGCGATCAATCGCCAGCACCACATCGCCCGGCTTGATATTCAGTCCGCGCTTGTCGGCCGGTCCGCGACTGAGTACCTCGGCAATCTTCAGACCCGGTCCACGATAAGTGTCGTCAAAGATTAGCCCCAGATCGGCCGTGAATTCGTCGGGCGTCGGCATCTTCCCGCTAATGCCCAGGTGCGAAGCGTTCAGTTCGCCAAGCATGAGCAACACCAGCGCGTAGAGGTCTTCACGTGTCGCTGTGTGAGCAACCAGTGGGAGAAACTTGGAGCGAACCGCCTGCCAGTCAGAGCCGTGGTGCTTCGGATCGTAGAAGTGATCCGAAAGCGCCCGCCAGCACTGTGCGAACATCTGCGCGAACTCCTCATCGCGCTTGATCGTCATCTTCGCCGAGAACGCGACCTTCCCCGGCTCGGCCGGTCCGCTTCCGCTTGGAGCGAAGGAAAAGCCGGTGCGGACGTAACGAAGTTCGCCCGCTCCGTTGAGGAAGTACACGATTCCAGGAGTCTTCTTCGCCCAGCGAATCCATTGCGGAGACTGGTTGCCCGCGGTCATTCGCGTGAGCGTTGAGCCGGTACTGCTGACCACCCACAAGTCATCGCCGTTGGAGAACGAGCGGAACGCGACCTGGAACCCGTCCGGCGAGATCGCTCCGTACTCAGCGCTCATGGCGGTCGGTCGGTTCGTGCGCAGGTGAACGTCTTCCCAGTCGATGTGGTTGGCAGCGGGCTTCGCGGTGCTACTCGCGACTGGCTTCTGAAGCGAAATCACATGCATCGAGTACGTTCCTCGACGCAAGCCCACATAGGCGAGCTTCCCGTTGGTCTTGCTCCACGAAAGATCGCTGTTGAAGGTCGCGTACCGCGTGACGTTCACAGGCGCGGCAGAGCCATCAACGGGAACGATGTAGATTTCCGCCGAGAACGAGCCGTCCATCCGGCAGAACGCAATGTGCTTGCCGTCCGGCGACCAGTCGTAATCCAGAACTTTCTGCGCATCGACCAATACCTTCTGATCGCTCCCGTCCGGCTTCATCAACCACAATTTCCCTCCGCGAGTAAATGCGATTCGGTCTCCCTTGGGGCTGAAGGAAGCGCCGATTTCTTCCCCGCCGTTGTCCGTGAGCTTCTTCGTTTTGAACTTGTGAGCGCGGGTCAGTTCCGGGTGTTCGGGGTCATCCGGTTCCAGCATGTAGAGATCAACAACCCCGCTGCGGTCAGACGCGAAGAGAATCTTCTTCCCGTCAGGCGACCACGACGGGTTGGAGTCGGCGAACGCATGGTCAGTGAGTCGCGTGGACTTTCCGCCAGAGGGAACTCGCGTCAGGAACAGTTGACCGTGAATTACCAGAACCGCGTGTGACTCATCAGGCGACAGAGCGTATTCGGTCGCGCTGCGGGTGTAAGTAATCGATTGCTCGGTGTTCGACTTGTCGTCCGCGTTCACCTCGATGGCGAGTTTTCGCGGGGGAATGTCGCTCCTGGTGCTCACCACCCACAAATCCGCTCCGCACTCGTAGACGATCCACTCGCCGTTAGCGCTCAATCGCGCTCGGCGCACCGTGTCGTCATCGTGCGTCGTCAGGCGCTTGGCCGTCCCGTTAGGTGTGCCGTCGGTGCCAATCGGTTGACACACGATATTTCCGCAGCCATCCTTGCTGCCGCTTTCGGTGACGTAGAAGAGCTTCCGACCGTCCGGATTCCACATCGGGTAGCCATCCTGGCCGTTGAAGGTCGTCACGCGCTTTGGATTCGACCCATCGACATTGCTAATCCAGATGTCGTCGTTACTCGATCCTCGATACCCGCGCCGATACCACGCGCCCGGCCCGCGCACGAACGCGACCAGGTTCCCCGTCGGGGAAAAGTAGGCTTCCTTTCCTTCAAAGAGAGCGAGCTTGCGTTCCGCTCCACCATCGAATGGCACAACGAAGCACTCCGCATTCGATGGGAAAGCGGTCGAGCGCGGAGACGAGAACACAATGCCCTTCCCGTCGGGAGTCCAGCCGCTTGCCATGTCCGGCGCGCTGTCGAAGGTAAGTCGCTTCGGCCTTCCGCCAACGACTGGCGAGACGAACACGTCGTACTGACCGTGGCGGTTGGAACTGAACGCGATCCACTTCCCATCGGGGCTGAACGTCGGGTTGATGTCGTGTGCCTCGTGCATTGTCACCGGACGGGCGACTCCGCCAATGGCCTCCACGGTCCAGATGTCGCCGAGGTAGCTGAAGGCAATCGTCTTGCCATCGGGCGAGATGTCCGGCGTGCGCGCGAAGCGAATTGGCTCCTGACCCGCGGCGACCGAAGGCAAAAAGAAAAAGATGAGTGGGAAAAGGAGAAGAACCGGAAGGCGGGTGAGTTTCATGTTTCCTGTTTCCTTGTGCTTTGTGCCTTCCGAGCAGAGCGAAGTGCGCATGGGTGGTCCAAGCCTTACCAGGATCGAAGGTGGGGTGAACACTGAGTGGTACAGTTTCAGTTTAACTCGCGTTCACGGAGGGTTCCAAAGGAATGACGGTCGAGATTGCCCAGATTGACGTGTTTGGGAAGCGATTTGTGGCTTGTAACTGTCTTCTGCGGCCGCGTTTGGCGTTTGAAAGGTTGAGTTTGCCTCGGCCGCCCGACTGGTCGCGGAAGTCTCGCCCTCGGAGCCGCGGGGCTGATTTCCGACCGAAACGGAAACCCAACACATTAAAGCGTTTCTGAAAGTAGCATGAGACTTGGAGAATGCACCGTGACATGCTGGCGGCAGCGTTGTTAATATCACATTGGGAAGTTCTGCCCATTTTGGGGTTTCGTCATGTGGAAGAAATGGTTCGCCTTCAGCAGTATGTTGGTGCTCGTCGTGCTGCTTGACCCAACCAAGACGCCAGCCCAACCGGGCCGCGACAAGGGCAAGTGGGGTGGCGGTGGCGCATTTCCCGGTGGCGGAGGCGGAACGCTCCCTGGCTCCGGTGGCGGAGGCGCGTTCCCCGGCGGCGGAGGCAGACCGGGGGGTGGAGGGGGAGCATTCCCCGGCGGAGGAGGAGGGGCGTTTCCTGGCGGAGGAGGAGGCCGGCCTAGCGGCGGCGGGTTTGGTGGTGGGGTGAACCCCGAACGGCTCTGGCCGATGTTGGTGCGCGGCGCTGGGGCAGGCAACGACACCATCGACCTCAGCAAGGTTCAACAGTCAACACGCGACTGGTTGGGTCGCTCGGGCATTACACTCCCCGCAAGCGGAACGATGACAAAGGCCATGTTCCTCGAAACCGCTCGCCCCAGCACTGGCGGTGGGGCGCCTGGTGGAGCCACCGGGCAACCGGTCGCGGTCACCTTCGGCAGCGGGATGAACCCAACAACCACGCCGCCGGGCATGAGCGGCTGGGGACAACCGGGCACGGGTGGCTGGGGTCAGCCTGGCATGAGTGGCTGGGGAGGCGGAGGGGGCGGCAACGGTCAAAATCCCTCTGAATCCGCGATGCGCCGAATTCGCGAACAGGATCGCGATGGTGACAATCGCGTCTCCACCCAGGAAGCGGATCGTGGGTTACGCGAGCGGTGGCGCGAGATCGACCGCACGGGCGATGGATATGTCGATCTCGAAGAATACACGGCTTACTACGTCACGCGAGCGAACAATGGGCGGAACAACAACAATAATGGCGGTGGCTGGGGCGGTGGGGGATGGGGCGACTCGAATGGTGGCTGGGGCGGTGGAGGATGGAACAACGGCAACTTTGAACGAATCCCGACCGAAGAGGTGCGACCAGTCGCCATGCGCTACGGCAAACTGCCCGCCGGGCTGCCCGGCTGGTTTGACGAACTCGACACCGATAAGGATGGTCAAGTCGGGCTGTGGGAGTGGCGAAGCGCGAAGAAAGAGACCACGGAGTTCAACGAGATGGATTTGAACAGCGATGGTCTCGTCACCGCCGACGAATACTTGCGGTTCGCTCGCCAAAAGAACATCGACACGAAGATCGCGGCTTACGAGAGCGGCGAACGCGGGCCGGGTAACTGGAACTTGAGCGGCACGGACAAGGGAACGTTCCCCGGTCCCGGTGGCGAGAAGAAAGGCGCGTGGCCCGGCTTTGGGCGTCCTGGCTCCGGTGGCCCAACCCCTGGCAACCCCTGGGAGAAGGGCAAGAGCGACGGCAAGGGCGAAGAGAAGAAAGGCGAGAAGGGCAGAAACCCCTGGGGCAAGAAGAACTGACGCCCGTTGGGGAATGAAAAAGCAGGGAAGCCAGTCCTGCGGGACTGGCTTCCCTTTTTCCGTTTCCCATTGACGTTCCCAACTCTCCGCAGTCGGTCGCGGCTGGCTCGGAGGTCGTCGAGCAGAGTTGCGACCGAGGGAGCGAATGCCGTAGCGCTCACTGGGTCGCAACTCTGATGAGTACCGCTCGGCAAGCGGCACCGACTCTGAAGTAGTCCCGCCTTGCCGAGGCGGGCATTCATAGTAGTCATCACGCTCCGCGTGATGTGTCTTTCTCCGCCCCGAAGGGCATCACGCGGAGCGTGATGACTACTATGAAAGCAAATCACGAAGCGTGATGACTACGATCAAGCAGTGTCGCTCAGCTCGCGGCACCTACCAACCAAATCTCGCATCAGTTCAGCCCGGCGGCTCGCTGGCGCCAACGGAGCAAGTTGGCGGCTGGGATCTTCGCATCGAGCGCTTCCCACGCATCCACGGCTTGTTTCAGCCCATCAGCAGGCTTTACGACACCAGTGCCGATCTTGCGCACCGCCTCCGCGGCCACGGGAGTGAGAGCGATGCGATCCGGTCCACGCAGCCCGAAGGTTGGGTTCTTCACCGTCTGACCGACGAACTGCCTCATGAGGGCCTGGAGAATCCTCGACCGCTCCTCGTCGAACCCGTAGCCAAGCCAGAGGAGCAACTGTTCGCGGTCGAGGTGAGCGGCACGAAATGGCCCCGCGCCGAGTCCCGGTGAGCTGACCAGTTCCGAGCTTCGGGCCGGTCCGCCCAGTTCGGTCAAGAGGTTGAAGGCCGCGTCGGGATGCTGAGAGCGCGTTCGGACAACTCCAAGCCGCCCGCCCGCGAAATACGGAATGTAGTTCGGGGTGCTCGCGGTGATCTTCACGCCTCCATCGTAGACACTCCAGGTGCCGGGCAGCGCGGCCAGGCCATACGTCTTGGCCGACACAACGCCATTCTCGCGCGGCAGGCGTGCAAGTTGATCGAGCGAGACCACGGCCAAAACCGCGCGGTCTTCGACCAGTGCGGCTATCGGATCGTCGGGAGTGCCCGGCGGGGGGAGGCACTTGTTCTGATGTAAACCCGCAAGCCATTTCGCCGCCTCCTCGAAGCCGGGGGAGTTCAAGCGCGGCTTGCCGGTCTTCACCGAATGGTGGAACGCCAGAACATCCACATCTCCTCCGCGTTTAGTCAGTTCCAGATCGTTGAGCGCCCGGCGGTCGAAGCACGCCGCGACTCGGCAGAAGAGGTCGAAGAGGCGGTCGGGATCGGCTGGCAGCGGAGGAAGGCTGGGTTTCTTGTCGCGGACGGCGAAGAAGCTCGCGACAACGGCAAAGTCTTCCCAGGTGGTAGGAACTGAGAGCGCCCGGCCGGTTAGATTCCGGAAGTCGGCGGCATTGGTCTTTTCAGTCACTCGATCTGCCCGATAGACGATCACAAACCCATCGCCCGCCAGAGGCACAGCCTGAGCCTGCCCGCCCCACTCGACGAGTTGCTCGCGGTAAGGAGCCAGCAAACCAGACCACTGGAACGGGTGGTCGTTCGCTCGGATATCGTTTCTCCCGGTCGGCAGAGGGGCAAGCAAACCCGGATCCGCCCATTCTCCCAAACCGCCCACGGGGATCACGCCAATGTCGCTGTCGTCGGAGGCGGTCATCGCTTCACGTTTACAGTGAACCGTGGCTCCGGTGCGAGCGGCCCAAACACGCACCATCGGCTCGATGGCATCAGCGAAAGCCGCGTCCGGGCAGCGAAGTGTGAGTGAGACATTGGCCAGCGGGAGAGGGGGACGGGTATCCAGCGCTCCTGGGTCACCACAACCGGCCAGGGAACCGAGTCCGACCCCAACCGCGAGGAACATCGCGATTATGATGAGTGTGGAAAAACTCAACAGTCGGGACGGAATTGGGAGAACTGCTTGTTGCATCGCTTGGGACCAGTACCATACAATATCCAAACACGTTCGCCAGGGTTCATCGCGAAAACCCAACTCGCGGCGGACGTATTAATGAGCGTACCCCAACTGCACTAAGCGGCAAGCACTCGGCGCTGGGAGTTTCGGCGGGAAATCAGGTCGTATCTGGTCGTGGTGCCGAAGTCACGAAATCAGAAGACCAGAAGCGCGGATTCCCGTGGAAACAGCAAGCGAAGCTCCTTGGGGCACAAGCACTGTTCCTTCTACGCTCCTCCAGGCGTCTGGGATCGACCAGACGTTAACACGGCGAAGGCGGACACACACATGAAGGTGAGCTTGGTCGTCGCGGCCGGCGTTCATGAGGGCCGCGTAATCCCAATCACCGGGCCGCAATTCCTAATCGGCCGGGATCAACAGTGTCATCTCCGACCGGCCAGCCAGGCCATCAGCAAGCAACACTGCGCGGTCCTGGTGCGCGACGGTCAGGTGTACATCCAGGACTTCGGCAGCACCAACGGCACTCTGGTGAACGACGAACTCATCCAGAACAAAGAAGTCGCTGTGGTCGATGGCGCATCGCTGCGCATCGGCCCGCTCGATTTCCGCGTGCGAATCGAAAAGGTCGAGGCCAAGCAAGACGGAACTCCTCTCCCGGCTCACTCACCCGAAACCGCAGCCGCGCTGGCCGCCGTCAAGGCCGCCACTGCCGCAGCGGCCGCGGCCAAGGCTCCGGTTCGAGACACCACGCCAGCTCCAATGCTCCCCGGCGATCAACCCGCCAAAGGAACTGTTCCCACCAAGTTGGATGGCGCGCAGGAAACTCCCGCGCTCAACGCAACTCCTTCCGATCTGACGACCGACGAAGACCAGGATCGCATCGCCGCCATGTTGCTGGGCATGGACGAGGCGGGCAACAGCGATGTTCCAGATGGAAGCACGGTGATGGAGATTCCTTCCCCGCTCGCCGGCAACCAAGGAACGGGCGACAAGGACAAAAAGAACGAGAAGAAGTCGGCCACACAAACCAGCGAAGAGATGTCCAACGCCGCCAGCGACCTGCTCCGCAAATACATGCGCCGGCCAAAATAGCCTGGAACACCCAGCCGGCTAACGCCGGCGGTTCGACGGGTTTTGTCGGCCGAGTCGGGACCCAGCCGGCTGCCGCTTGGTGGTTCGACATACAAGAGTCGGACCACCAAGCGGCAACCGGCTGAGTCGTTTTGTCGAACCGCCGGCGTTAGCCGGCTGGGTGTTCGCGTCCAGAAATCTCCCAAACGTGAAACGCCAAACGCCAAAAGCGAAACTTCCCCACGGCTGGTCCGGCCGCACGCTTGCCGGGATTCGTACCAAGCTCCTCAACTGGTTCGACAAGCACAAGCGCGACTTGCCCTGGCGCAAGAACCGCGATGCATACCGCATCTGGGTGAGCGAAGTCATGCTTCAGCAAACCACGGTCGCGGCGGTCGAGCCGGCCTTCGAGCGGTTCGTCAAAGCGCTGCCGACGGTGGAAGCACTCGCAAAGGCCGATGAGCAGCTCGTGTTGAAGTTGTGGGAAGGACTCGGTTACTACCGGCGCGCTCGGCACTTGCACGCGGCCGCAAAGGCGTTGATGAAGGATCACGGCGCGAAACTGCCCGACGACCCGGACGTGTGGGCGAAGCTCCCTGGAGTTGGGCGATACATCCTCGGCGCGGTACTGTCGCAGGCGTTCGACCGCCGACTGCCTATCGTGGAGGCGAACTCTCAGCGCGTGCTTGCTCGGCTGTTCGGTTATCGCGCCGACCCGCGCGAAGGAGAGGGGAAAGCGTGGGTGTGGAACACGGCGGAAGTCATTCTGCCCGAAAAGCGCGCGGGCGACTTCAACCAAGCTCTGATGGAACTCGGCGCACTGGTCTGCGTGCCCGCTTCTCCCGAATGCGGCAAGTGTCCACTCTCCGCGAACTGCATCGCAAAGCGAAACGGACTTCAGGAAGCGATTCCACCGAAGAAAAAGCCGCCCGAACTCACCACAGTGGATGAAGTCGGCGTGGTCATCCGCGACGGCAAGAAGCTTCTGTTATGTCAGCGACCAGGCGATGCCGGCCGATGGCAGAACATGTGGGAAGTTCCTCACGCTCCGCGTGCCGATGGAGAAGACATTGACGATGCGGCAGTGCGCGTGGCGAAGGAGCTAACCGGCCTGGATGTGGAGATCGGCCCGGAGGTGTTGACGATCAAGCACAGCGTTACGCGATACTCGATCACGCTGGTTTGTGTGGAAGCGACACTTGCCGGGGGCACCTTCGCCGCCGGTGCTTATGCGAAAGCGAAGTGGGTGAAACCGACGGAACTCGCGGAGTATCCCGTCAGTTCACCACAACGCAAGCTCATGACGGCGCTGGCCAATCCCTCTCGTCAGCGCCCGCTGTTCTGATGCGCGGTCACTTCTTATCGAACTTCACCAGTTCGATTGTCGTTTCGGCCACGGCCATACCCTTGACCTTCGCGATCCGAACCCGCTTGACGATCTGGCCGGGCACTTCCTCCGAGAGCCAGAACTTGAACTCCACCTCGTCGTCCGCTCCCTGTTTCATCGTCCCGGTCAGGTACTTCACCTTCATGTCCTTGTTCCCCACCTTGAGAGTCGCATCTTCCGCCTTGACTCCGGTCTCCTTGAGCAGTTCGTCGAGAACCTCCTTGCTCATCTTCGCCGGGTAGATGTGCTTGGTTGGGGCGGATTGGACGAACCCGAAGAGTTCGCCCTCGGTGACGACTGTCTCGACGACGGCTTTCTCCGCGGTCAGTTCGATCAGTTTGTGCTCGATCAACTTCACCTCGACCCCGGCATCTCCACCGCCGGCCGGGGGAGTCAGCTTCGTTGTTTCCTTGAGGGTGACCGAGGAACCGACCTTCGATTTGGACCAGAACTTGTAGAACGGGTTATCGACCTGATCTTTGTCTTGAGAGACAACCCCGGCCGAGCACATTAACAGACCGGCGACAACCGCCAGGGAGCGGAGTAACGCGGACATCTTAGCCTCCGGGAATAGGGGATCGTTGCGGGAAGTGAAAGGCGAACGTAGCCGAACTGTGCTCGCCTTTGGGTCTGAAATCAACAACGAAATTACGCGAACGCGAAGATTTCATCATTGGTCGGTTCGTCGCTTTTTCATGACTCACCTTGTTGACGATACCGCTGACTCACGGGTACGATTCGCACAGTTGGAGCCTCTCGACCGACAACTCCACGGCGGTACAACCATGACAACTCCTGATCGGCGGCGATTTCTCAAGGGGATTCTCGCCACTCTGGCTGGCGCAACCGGCTCGCTGGTTCTGGCCTCGACAACCGCGCAGGCGTCCAACTCCGAGGAAACGAATCAACCCAAGCCCGAACAACCCGCCGACATTCAAGAACGAGCCGACCGGATCGCGAACAACGCCGGAGCGACCGAGCAAGAGGTGCCCGTCAGTTCGTTCCTCAATCGCGGATTCCACAACGGTATCGGTGGCGGATTCCGCAACGGCGGGTTCACCAATGGAATCGGCGGTGGATTCCGCAATGGTGGATTCGCCAACGGGGGAATCGGCGGTGGATTCCGTAATGGCGGATTCGCCAATGGAGTCGGAGGCGGATTCCGCAACGGAGCGTTCCGCAACTGGTGAACTCGGCACCTCTGGAAAGTCTTCCATGTCCGCCACGCTGCCAGCAGCGGTTCGCGACGATGTCGGGCCGCTTGAGTTGCTCGTCGTCCAGCCGACGCCATTTTGTAATCTCGATTGTTCTTACTGCTACCTCCCGAACCGCGGCGACAAGCGGCGAATGTCGATCTCCACACTCGACTCGGCCTTCCGCTGGGTCGAAGAGAGCGGACTGGTCCGAGAGCCGTTCACTCTTCTGTGGCACGCGGGGGAACCGCTTATCGTGCCGGTTGAGTGGTACGAAGCCGCAGCCGAGCTGCTCCAGAAGCGCAGCGCCGACTGGCAAGTCACGCAGTCATTCCAAACGAACGCAACTCTGATTGATGCGCAGTGGTGCCGATACTTCCGGAGGCACGAGATCGACGTTGGAGTGAGCGTGGACGGGCCGGCGTTCCTTCACGACAGGCACCGCCGCACTCGTCAAGGCCGCGGAACGCTTCAGCGCGTGTTGCGCGGGATTCATACGCTTCACGAGCACGAGATTCCGTTCAAGGTCATCACCGTCCTGACCGCCGACTCACTCGACTATCCCGACGAACTGTTCGACTTTTATCGCGCGCACGGCGTTCAGTGTGTCGGGTTTAACCCGGAGGAGGTCGAAGGGCCGAATACCGTGTCGTCGTTGCAAGAAGAGAGCACGGTCGCGCGGTTTCGCCGATTCCTCGCGCGATTTCTGGAACTGGCGCTGGCTGCCGATCCGCCGATGCAGGTGCGGGAGTTCGAGCAGTCCGCGACTGCATTGCTTTATGCGCGCCGAAGCGGTCCTCCTCGCCGCACGCAAGAGAATCGGCCATTCGGAATCGTGAACGTCGATTGCGAGGGGAACTTCAGCACTTACTCGCCTGAACTGCTTGGCCTTGAGAGTTCGCGATACGGTTCGTTCGCTCTGGGGAAAGTCGCGACCAGTTCGCTTGCAGACGTTCTGGCGTCGTCGCGATTCGCCCGCATGGAAGCGGACATCGCCGAGGGCGTTCGGATGTGTCGGGAATCGTGCCGGTACTTTCCGTTTTGCGGAGGCGGGCCTCCTGGCAACAAGCACTTCGAGAATGGCACTTTCGTTTCAACCGAAACGCTTTTCTGTCGGCTCCACATGAAAGCCTGCCTGGACGTAACCGCCGACTGGCTGGAACATCATCCGCCCGCGTGCGCTGGGAACGAGCCTGAGCGAGCCGCGAAATGACCCTTCTCCCCGGTTGCCGCATCTGTGTTGCACCGAAGTTCCACCTGGACGCGGACTGGCTCACTCGCATCAGTGTTGGAACCGGGGTTGAGGAACTGGAAGGAAAGTTTTTCCCTCGCGGGCCGTGGAGACCGCCAACTTCAGACGAACTCGCGTTGCTCGTGGCTCCCAGCGAACCAACTCCGACTTCGCGCGGCTTACCGATGCTTGATGCACGCCCGGTAGCCTCTCCGACACACACTCACCCTCCCGATAACTCCCTCTGCCTGTTTCAGCTTCCCGAACATCTGCGTGATGCGTGGTGGGATCTGTTCGATGCCGCGGCCGAAGCCGACGAGCCGGTGAAGGGATTCGACGAGTTTGCCGAGAAGGTGGCAGAGTTCCTGACGTTCAAGCAACTGAACACTTCCGGCACTCAGATGGAAGTTCTCGTCAGTGCGGCGAACGAGCGATCGATTCGAGTTGATCCCGCCACCGGGCAACTATCCGGGTTGGGTTCAACGATCGCGCCGTGGGTGGTCTGGCCCGCCAGGGAGCAAGGAAGCGTTCCGCGACTCTCCGCCGTCGTGAATCTTGGTGATGAAGCGACTGGCGTGGTAATTCTCAACCTGACTCTGTCGGGCCTGGCGACTGAGTTGGCCCGGTGTGCGCCAGCCGACCCGCCGCCCACTACGGTCGGCCAACTGGTCGCGCGATTCTTGAGCACCTGCCCCGACTATCCACTCGTGCGGGTGCGTCTTGGCTCAGGCGAAGGATGTTGGTTGCCGACCGAAGGACTCATCCTCGACGGAGACGCGACCGGTAAGGAAGAACCGAACGTGCTGCTACTCATTTCCGAGGAGGAATCTGCTCTCACTCGTTGAATGCCGCGTTGGAATAAGCCGCTCAATAAGAGCTGAGGGAAAAACCCCAAGTAGGACGGGCTTTCTAGCCCGTCTGCAGACGGCCTCGAAAGGCCGTCCTACGAGGTTTCTTCCGACAGCTCTAATCCCGAATCGCGTTGAAGGGTTGCCATGTTTGGTTTAGGAGTTGGTTGCGTTTGAAGACCCCCTCACCCGCCGCTAACGCGGCGGGTGAGGGGGTCTTCAACACACAGTAACCCTTCAACACGATCCGGTCTGAGTTTGCTTGAGTGTGGGGCAGGTGGCCGGCACTCCAAACTCAGACACAACCGAAACTGATGTGGGACACTGCCCGGTTTGCGGTTTGAGCCAGTAATTCGGAAAGTCGGCAGACCAGTGAACGGGAATGGGTTGCAGTGGGCGGATCGGTTAGGTCGATAAAGTGGGAAGGCTTCTCTTCCCCTTCAGGGCAACCCATGCGCCCATTGGCCTTGCCCGCACTGGTTCTCCTGACCGGACTGCTCGCGTGCGGTTGCGCGCTGACCGCGAAGAAGGTGCCTACCCCGGCGGCCCAGATTACCAGCGAAGACCTCGCACAGCTTCCGAAGCCACCGGACGAACGATACTTCCTCATCCTCTTCGGCTCTCACGACCTCCTCCGCCGGCCGCAGTACACCCACACCTGGGCAACGCTCGTTCGAATGCGGGCCTCCGACGCCGGTCCCTGCGGCACGGTTACGCCCGGTTGCATCGACCCGGCGCTCGATGTCCACACGATCAGTTGGCTGCCGACGAAGGGGACAATCGACCCGCGGAACTACACCGTCGAACCGGGGCGGAACTACGAGTTGCACGAAACTCTGCGCCTCGTCTACGACACGAAGCAGTCGGTGGCGGTGTGGGGGCCGTATGAAGTGTGGCACGGGTTCGCTCACCGCTTCCTCGTGCAGAAGCAGTTCCTCGATACCGGTTCGGTTGGCTATCAGTGCGTGGACACGCGCGGAGAGGCGGCGCGACTGGGCAACGGGTGCGACTGCATCCACGCGGTGACCGATATGGACCCGATCTACCCGCGGTGGCGCTACCCGCTGGCGGTCTATGGCAAACCAGCAACGGCCAACCTCACACGCCGGTTCATGCACTCACCCATCTGGATCGACCCGAAGACGACTCACGACTGGCTCCTGTCGCGACTTGGCCTCGGTGCCTACCCGCTCCAGAAGCGAAAGTACATCGGCAAGTCGGAAGAGCACACAGATGGCGCGCCGGCCGACCTGGACTCGCGGAGTTTGCCCGTGCCCGTTGTGCCACCGAAGCAGAAGGAGCCGACGCCGAAAACCGCGCCCGGTATCGAGAACAAGAAGCCGATTGACCCGGTGAAGAAGCCGTAGCGTGTTGGTCCGGCTAGGTGCAGAACGACACTTTCGCGGCGCGAAATCCGGCGCGGCAGTGACACGCGGAGAATGGCCGAGAATCGCACTCGGACAACGAAAACGCTGGGAACGGTAGGGTTTCCGCGACTCGCTCCCACTCACTGCTACTCTTTCCACTTTACTAAACAAACGTACAATGGGAGTGTATCGGAATCGAACTTTCGCACAATTCACGGCGAAAACCGCATTCCACAACCCAAGCGGCGCAAAAAGC
>JAKEEV010000420.1 GCA_022616395.1 Planctomycetia bacterium
AACTCTCCGCGATACTCCTTCGGCGCATCCGGCTTGGGGTCGAACATCTCGTAGTGAGTCGGCCCGCCGTCCTGCCAGATGAGGATGCACGTCTTCGCTTTGGCAAGCGGGGGACGTGAGTCCCCTGATGCCCGCGCACGCATCGCGGTGACCAGCCCGCCTCCGAGCAGCGTGCCGAGTCCGAGTTGAAGGCAATCGCGTCGCGAAACGCCGTTGCAGTTCATCCAGGTAGGCATGATGACTGACCTCGTCTTCAGTTACTGCGAGTTTCTGTCTTCGGGATGCGCACGTTCCAGAGGGTAAGCGTGTCGCTCGTAGTCCTTCCGTCGTATGCAGTCTTCAAACTCTTCAAACGAGCAGAGCAGACTCCACATGTACATCGAGCCATCATCTTTGCGGACAGCGATTGGGTTATTGCCCGCGATTCCGGGAGCCCATCCCGTCCTTTGCTTCTGTTCGACCAACCGGACCGAGTGCCACCAGAACAGCCAGAACCCTTCGTGATCGCCGCTGCCGACAATCACCCAGCGGTCGTTTTCGTACAACGGTGGCCTCGACGCCAAGAATCGCTCCATCTTGGCTCTTGCCGTAGTGAGGTCGATTTCGCGTTGCGTGGTGGGTAGTCCCTGCATCGCCTTCTCAATCGTTGAACACGAACTCCGGGGTGTTGATGAGGGCCCACATGAGGTCTTCGGTTTTCCAACGAGCCGCGACCGCATGGGAGCGGTTAAAGTAAGACCGCTCCCTTGCGGTCGCGGCTCGTTAAGAGGCTGGTCGCGGCTCGTTAAGAGGCTGGTCGCGGCATGTTTACACTCTCCACTTTCGCGTGGTATATGGCCATCGGTTCGCCTTGCTCATCCACCGTGTACTCGATTGCACGGCGGACCGATTCCTCCGTGTTCAACCATCGCGTCGAACCGTGTCGCGTCCAGTGCTTCTGTTTCGACTCACTTGGCGTCATCTGGTTCAACGCACGTGTCGCGTATGCTTTGAACTCGGCCATCATGCGCTCCGGCTTCGCGTCGCCAACCACGACTATATGAACGTGGTTGGTGCGAACGTGGACCGCGAGCAGGGACCAACCTCGAAACTCCGCGTGTTCGCGAATCGCTGCGAGGACTGTTTCGCGTTCAGTAGCCTCCATTCGGTACTCTGGCGCTGTCATCAACGCTTCGTTGGTTCGTTGTAACTCCGCGTTCGCTGGCACCAGTGGTTGCCCTGCGATGTTGTTGTCACGATTGACCGAACCACGTTCGTCGCCATGCAGCCACGCTCCATAGGTCGTGAACGTGATGAAATAGGCGAGGGCGGACATGGTTGGGTTATTTGTTGTGAGTTATACCCGCTCCCTTGCGGTCGCGGCTCGTTTGGAACAATACCCGCTCCCTTGCGGTCGCGGCTCGTTGTGTCTCTGGTCGCTCGTAATCGCTGACAAAACGAGCCGCGATCGCAAGGGAGCGGTGTCTTTATACTCTCCCTCAGTCGTTGAATACAAACTCAGGCGTGTTGATGAGCGCCCACATCAGGTCTTCGGTTGCGCTTCGCCGTGTGGCGTTCGGACGCTCGAACCGCTTCACGGCCGCGGCACGTTCAGTATCGGTCGGAACGCGGCAATACGCCAGCAGATAAAGTTCGTCCACGATCTCCGAGACGCTCCTCTTGCTCTTCGCCAGTTCCGCGCAGCGGCCATCGTCGGAGGTCACTTTGCGGTGCAGAACGGGCGAGTTCATCAGGTGAAGCGCCTGCACAACGGTCGTGTCCGAGGTGCGCTCGCAAGGCGGGTCTTGATTCGGGTCGGGTCGGCCGAAGCTGTCGAGGAACACCGATTGCGACCGCACCGTCCACAACTCGATTGCCCGCGAGCCGGGCGGCATCGCGTCGAAGCGTTCCGGCACACCGGTAATGTCGCTCACCATGTCGAGCAGCACTTCCGCGCGCAGCCGTTGCCGGTAGTGGCGTGAGTAATTGCGAAGGTCGGCGGCGTTGCGGTCGTTCGGTGCGGTCGAAAGTCCGTAAGCGTGGCTCGTGCAAATCACGCGAATCAGTTTCTTCAGGTCGCACTTGTTCTTGCGGAAATCTGCGGCTAATGCCTCCAAAAGTTCCGGGTTGCTCGGCGGGTTCGTGGCTCGAAGGTCATCGACCGGATCGACGATTCCGCGGCCCATCAAGTCCGCCCACACGCGATTGGCGATGACCTTCGCGAAGTACGGATTCTCCGGGGCCGTGACCCAGTCCGCGAGCACTTCGCGGGGGTCGCGTTCCGCTGGAATGTCGAGCGGTTTGCCAAGTAGCGGCGTGGGCGTCATCTCCTTGCCAGTAATCGGGTGCTTCACCGGCCCCGCCCGGCGCCCGGTTGGTGTGCCGAGGTGAATCGCTTCCTCGCTGCCGGAAATCGGCGCGGAAATGCCCGTGCCCTTCCTCCCAATGCGGCCGAAGAACGCCGCGAAGCTGTAGAAGTCGTCCTGACCCCAGATTTCAAACGGGTGGTGATGACACTTCGCGCAGTCGAGCCTCACGCCGAGGAACAGTTGGCTCACCATCGTCGTGAGTTCGTCCGGCTCGCGGCGATTGCGGTAGAAGACCGTTGCGCCGTTGGTCCAGGTGCTGCCGTTGGCGGAAATAATCTCGCGCACGAACTGATCGTAAGGCTTGTTCTCGCGGAAGCTCTTGCGAATCCACTGGTCGAAGTTGTACGTGGCCTTCTTGCCGACGTGATACGGGTTCGGTCGCAACAGGTCGGCCCACTTGTTCGCCCAGAAGTCTGCGTACTCCGGACGCTCGAGGAGCGCGTCAATCAGTTTCTCGCGCTTCTTCGGGTCTTTGTCCGCGAGGAAAGTTCGCGTTTCGTCCGGTGTCGGAAGCCGCCCGATCACATCGAGGAATGCGCGGCGGTGGAACTGAGCATCGCTCGCTGGCTCCGATGGCGTGATGTTGAGTTGCTGGAGCTTCTTCCACACGTGGCCGTCAATGAAGTTCTGTTGAGGAAGCTTTTCATACGCACTTGCGGGCACTGCTTCCGGCAGCGGAATCAGCACGCTACACACGGCGAACTTCTCCGCGAAGCGGGCCATGATTGTCGATTCACCCGGAATCGGCCCGGCCTTCACCTTGCCGTTCGCATCGACATTTGCATACACACTCTCGCTCGAAGAGAACTGCGCGAGGTTGGTCACGTCGCGTGTGGTTCCGTCGGAGTAATGCGCGGTAATTGTGAGTTGCTGAGTCTCCGCGAACTTCATCAACCGGGTATTGGGCGAAACGGTGATCTTCTCCAGCTTGGGCGCATCGGCCGGAGTTCGCGGAGTGCCGGCTGCGATCCACTTCTCAAGCGTGCGGTACTCCGGGCTGCCTTCAGCGAATCGCTTCCCGCCGCCGTGCGGAATCTGACCGCTCGCCTTTCGCAGAATCAGGCTGAAGGCCGGGTTCGCGGGGAAGATTCTTCGCCCGCGTGCTTCGGCGGTAATCGCGTTGAAATCAAAATCGTGGTCGTAGGCCAGTAGCGAAAGCTGGAAGCCGTTCTGCCCGCGTGCCTTGCCATGACAGGCGCCCGCGTTGCAACCGAAGCGCGTCAAGATGGGCTGAATGTCGCGCTCGAATGTCGGCGTCGGGTCCGCGGCCTGAACCGGAGCCGCGAAGCAGAGGCACAGCAATGTGAGGAATGTGAATCGCTGCATAGGTGGGAAGGCGGAGAGCCTATTGGCGGGATGCTATTAGGATAGGCGCGAGCGGGTGAGAGTGCCAGCACAACCCTTGCGAGCGTTCACAATTCGCCCAACTTCGCCGGGTCTGGTGAAAGTTCACCAGAACGCGGCCAGGAAGTTCACGATCTCGATGAAGAGGTACAGAAGCCCGGCCAGCACGATGCAAGTCACCGCGTAGATGCGAGCTGCTTGTCGGCTCACTTTGCGGCCCACTTTACTCGGACGAGTGAGCCACAGGAACACCACCGCACCCGCATCAAACAACCCGACGATCGCCAGACTCCACGGAAATTCGGCAAACGCGGGCCAGTGATACCAGATCCACAAACCCTGAAGCACGAACACAATAATCAAGGCAATGACTCTTCTCATGTGGCACCTGCCCGGTTACGCCGGACCCTGGCCGTAGATGTGCTGAACCGGCGTTGTGTGTCCCCACACGATCTGATCGCGTGTCAGCCCGAAGACGGCCGCGATTGCGTCTCGTTCTTGCGGGCTGGGTGTCCAGCGGCCAAGCACAATGGCCGCGACATGCTGTTCATCAACGCCCGACAGTTCCGCGAGCTTCCGGGAGTCGATCCCGCGTTCGGCACACAGGTCGGCTATGCTTCGTGGCGCGGACATCGTTACCGCCTCCTCATCGTGTTGCGGCCTCGGCTTCCACTGGTGTTACCAGTGTACCAATCTTCTCGATGCTTCCGTGCATCACGTCTCCGGGTTTGAGGAAGGTGCCGGTGGTTGAACCGACTCCGGCGGGTGTGCCGGTGGAGATAATGTCTCCTGGTTCGAGAGTCACCATTTGCGAGATGAATTCAATCACCGCCGCGACCGGGAAAATTTGCTGCGCTGTACTTGCGTCCTGGCGCACATCTCCGTTTAACTCCAGACGCATCCGGAGCGATTGCGGGTCGGGGATCGAGTCGCTTGAAGTGATGCACGGCCCACAGGGGCAGAATGTGTCGAACCACTTGCCGTGGAGCCAGTCGAAGAAGGCGTCTTTCTCGCGCTTTTTGCGGTTGGGGTTCGGGCGGAATCGGCGCTGAGAGATGTCGTTGACAATCGTGTAACCCGCGACGAACGAAAGCGCATCGGCTTCGCTCACGTGCTTGGCGCGGCGACCAATCACCACCGCGAGTTCCAGTTCCCAGTCCACCGCGTCGGGTGCCGCGAGCGGGAGCTTGATCGCGCGGCCGGAATGAGTGAGCGTCGTTGATGGCGGCTTCATGAACACATACGGGAACGTCTCCGCGCGTTCCGCGGCCATCCCGCCTCCTTCGCGGATGTGTTCGGCATAGTTCCCCGCCAGCAAGAAGATTGTGTTCGGCCGCGGAATCGGAATAAGCAGTTGAGTGGTTGCGATTGGCACGCCTGGCAAAGGTGTTGAGTCGATCCACGCTGCCAGTTCGCGCGCTGTGCTGAAGCCGACACCATCCGGTGGAAGGAAGGCGAGCAACTCGGCAGAGGAGGGGAGTTCCAGCCGTCGGCCGGTTGATTGCGTGAATGCGTTCACGGCTTCCGTCAGCGGAATGATTTGCTCTTCCGCGAAGAACCCGACTTGCGGAGCAACTTCGTCACCGAATCGGCACAGGCGCATGGGAAGACTCCGGCGCTGAACGAGGCTTGAAGGCAACCGCTCCCTTGCGGTCGCGGCTCGTTCAGCGCCGGAGTCTTC
>JAKEEV010000421.1 GCA_022616395.1 Planctomycetia bacterium
CAGACCGAAGGCGAGTTGAAGCTCGCGGGGCTAAAGGAACCAGTTGAGGTACTTCGCGACCGCTGGGGCATCGCTCACATCTACGCGAAGAACCAGCACGATCTGTTCTTCGCGCAGGGCTTCGTCGCGGCTCAGGATCGGCTCTTCCAAATTGACCTGTGGCGGAGGCAAGCAACCGGCGAGATGGCCGAGGTGTTCGGGCCGGACTATGTGGAAGCGGACAAATTCGCGCGGCTGGTTAAGTATCGCGGAAAGATGGAGGACGAATGGACGAGCTACGCGCCGGACACAAAAGAGATCGCCATCGCCTTCACCGACGGCATCAACGCCGCGATTGACCAGTTCGGCGACAAGTTGCCCATCGAGTTTCAGATTCTTGGCTTCAAACCGAAGAAGTGGAAGCCCGAAGATGTGCTTGGCCGCATGTCGGGAATTATTATGTCGCAGAACTTCCGCAATGAGATTCAGCGGGCGAGACTCGTCGTCGCGGTTGGAATCGAGAAAGCCCGGTGGCTGGCTCCGGTCGATCCAGCGCGCGAGTATGTCACCGACCTTAACGCCGACGAACTGAAGGCAATCGACGGCCGCATCCTCAAGGGTTACGAGGCCGCGACCAAAGCTCTTTCCTTCACCCCCGCGAAGACCGAGAGCAACAACTGGGTGGTGTCGGGCGAGCGCTCCACTTCCGGCAAGCCGCTCCTGGCAAGCGATCCACACCGCGCGACCGCGCTTCCTTCGCTGCGCTATCTGGTTCACCTCAACGCACCCGGCTGGAACGTGATCGGTAGCGGAGAACCGGGTCTACCCGGTGTCGCCATCGGTCACAACGACAAGATCGCCTGGGGCTTCACCATCATCGGAGTCGATCAGGCCGATATTCATGTGGGGGAGGTCAACCCGGAGAACCCCGCGGAGTATGAGTTCGGCGCTGGTTGGCAGAAGATGACCATTGTGAAAGAGACGATCCGTGTGAAGGGCGAGAAGCCCCGCGAGGTTGAACTTCGCTTCGCGGATCATGGCCCGGTGCTCTTCCTGGACGAGAAACGGCACCGGGCTTACTCGCTGAACTGGGTCGGGAA
Source organism: Planctomycetia bacterium (assembly GCA_022616395.1). Classification (GTDB taxonomy): domain Bacteria; phylum Planctomycetota; class Planctomycetia; order Gemmatales; family Gemmataceae; genus Gemmata. The sequence goes on from JAKEEV010000421.1 coordinate 1,080, forward strand.
CGAACCGGGTGGCGCAGCTTACCTCGCCTCGCTCTCCGTTGATCGTGCGAAGAACAAAGACGAGTTCCTCACGGCCATCCGTCGGTGGGAAGTGCCGGGGTTGAACTTCGTCTACGCCGACGTTGAGGGGAACATCGGCTGGATCGCGGCGGCCAGCACGCCGATTCGACGCGGGTACGATGGGCTATTTCCGATCCGAGAGCCAGGCCCGTTTAGTAAGTGGTCGGGTTATCTCGCCGTGAAGGATCTGCCACAGGATTGGAACCCCAAAGCCGGCTGGCTTGCCACCGCCAACCACAAGATCCTGCCCGAAGGCTACAAGCACCAGATCGGCTATGAGTTCGCCGCTCCGTATCGCTTCCATCGCGTTCGCGACCGGCTTGCATCGAAGGAGAAATGGACACTGGAGGACTTCCGCGCGATCCAGCACGACGATACTTCGATACCAGGGCTTGCCCTCGCGAAGCTCTTGAAAAGCGTCGAGTTGAACGACAAGAACCTGGAGCCGTATGCGAAGTTGCTGACCGAGTGGGATGGGCGCTTAACGGTCGATGCGAAAGCCGGACCGCTCTACGCGATCTGGCTGCGCGAGCTTCAGCAAGGCTTCTACAGCCCACATGCGCCGAAGGAGTTGGTGGCGTCACTCATCTCGCTCGGAGGATTGCCGAACATGCTCGCGGTTCTGGAAAGGCCCGATGCGAAGTGGTTTGGAAACAACCCGAAGGCTGGTCGCGACAAACTTCTACGCGAAACCTTCGCGGGCGCGGTGGAGAAGCTGAAGAAGCTTCCCGAAGGGCAACAACAGAAGTGGGGCGCTCTGCATACCGCGACGTTCAAGCACCCACTTGCAACGCTCGACGCGGGGATTGCCAAAGCGTTCAACGTCGGCCCATTCGAGCGACCCGGTGACGTGAACACGCCGAACAACACTCGCTTCGATGACAAGTTCCAGCAGATTCACGGCGCGACCTACCGCCACCTGATCGACCTCGCTAACTGGGACCGCGCTCTCGCCACAAGCGCGCCGGGTCAATCCGGCCAGCCGGGCAGTCCTCATTACGACGACCTCGCTCCTCTGTGGGCGAAGGGCGAATACTTCCCGCTGACCTACACTCGCGCGAAGGTAGACGCGGTTACGCAACATCGGTTAACGCTTCAGCCGAAGTGACACAATCAGAGCGGGAAGCGTAAGCGACGGATTCTTTTCTGTCGCTTACGCTTCCCGCTCTGAAATGCGGGCGTAGTCTTCGGGCGTGTCGAGGTTCGCGTGGATGCCGGGATCGTTCACCGGCACTTCACGAACCTCTGCGGCATTCAGACGGAGGAAAGAGTTGATCCCCTGATCGGCTGGAAGCGCCCGAATGCCCGCGACGCAACTCCAGCGCAGCAATACCGGATGCCCGCGACGGCCTTCATGCACCGGCACCACGACGGAACAATCTGCGTGAGTTTCCGCGGCAGTAAGAAGTTGCCCGACGACTTCCGAGGAGAACGCGGGGTGATCCGCGGGTGCGAGGAACCACCAGTCTGAGGCTTTCGGAGTGTATCGACCTTCGAGCCACGACAGCCCGCGTTCGACCGTTGCGCGCATGTCGGGCGTGGGTTCATTCAAAGCGAGAACTTCAGCTCCTGCGGCTCCAGCGAGCGGAATCAGTTCGGGAACGTGAGGCCCGATCACAACCAGCACGCGCTCAACTCCGCCCTCGCGGAGCGCGCTGACAACGTGCTCGATGACAGTGCGCCCGCCGAGCGGCAGCGCGAGCTTCGGCTTGCCCATTCGCGTACTCAATCCGCACGCGGGCACCACGGCGAACGTCATCGGTTCTCCAATCGGAGCCGGACGCGTAAGCGACGGTGTTTCAGTTAAGAGTCCGTCGCTTACGCGTCCGGCTCCGATTAATGTCCGTCGCCGAAGTAAGCGACGGTGCTTTCATTTCCCGTCGCGACGCTTCCGGCTCCGATTAATGGTTGTGTCCGTCTCCGAAGAACTTGCTCTTCGGGTCGCCCCGGCCCCAGACATATGCGAGCAAGTCGAGAATCTCGTCGCGTGTGAGTTTGTCGAGCAGGCCCTTCGACATGATCGACGTGGTCGCCTTCTTCTGCTCGACGATGTCCGCGCGCGTGATCTCGATAGGTTTGGCACTCGCAAGCGGATTTTCGATCACCTTCACGATGCCGTCTTTCTCTTCAACGATCATCGCGGTGAACACCTTCTCGTTGTTCAACTCGAAGCGGTACATCGCGTACTTGTCGTCGATCTTCTTCGCCGGGTCGAGCATGTGATCGAGCACATCCACCGCGCTCTTGAACACTTTCGGGTCGAGTTTCGCGAGGTCCGGGCCGAACTCGTTCCCCTGCCCGCCGAACTTGTGGCACGCGACACACGTGGCGACCGTGAACATCTGCTTGCCGTTGGCATAGTTCCGCCCGCCCTTCATCTCCATGTCCTTCACCACGTCAACCAACTCCTCCAGCTTCCATTCGGTGCGCGGGCGGTTGTACTTCAAAAGATCGTCTTTCACCGAAAGCGGGTTCTTCGCGAGATACGCTTCGGGGTTCTCCTGGTACGCTTCCAGGTCCGCGACGACGTAAAGCGCGCCGTGCATCCTGCGCCAGTGGCCGGGATACGTGCAGACATACGGATAAATGCCTGGCTCCTTCGGAGCGGTGAATTTCAGTTGCTCGCTCTGTCGCGTTTGAAGCAACTTGCTCTTGAGCAGCACCACACCATCGGGCATCTTCGGTACATACTGAGCGGCAGCAGCTCCGGGCGTTGTCGCGAACGCTTCGGCCGCGTCTCCGATCTTCTCCAGGTTGCCGGGAGAAACGATCACGAAGTTGTGCGGCATGATGTCCGTGTTCTCGAACACGAACTCGACCGGTTTGCCGGCCTGCACAACCAATCGCTCCTTGTCGAAGCTCATCTGGTCGAACAGGGTGCCGAC
>JAKEEV010000422.1 GCA_022616395.1 Planctomycetia bacterium
AGTAATCAGTCAGCAGTCATCGCGGTCTGTTCACTGATTACTGATTACTGTTTACTGATCACTGCTTACTGTCTGCCGACTCCTTCTTCCGCGGTCGGAACACCAACTGTATCAACTTCATCACCGGGTCGTAGTATTCATCAACGACACGTTCCTTCAGCGGGATGATGGCATTATCGGTAATCGTGATGTGTTCGGGACAGACCTTCGTGCAACACTTCGTGATGTTGCAATAGCCGATGCCCTGCTTCTCCTTCAACTCCGGGATGCGGTCGGCGGTGTCGAGCGGGTTCATCTCCAGAGCCGCGACATGCACGAGGAAGCGCGGGCCGATGAACTCCGCGTGCTTGTGGTGATCGCGAAGCACGTGGCACACATCCTGACAGAGGAAGCACTCGATACACTTGCGGAACTCCTGCACGCGGTCGGCGTCTTCCTGAGCCATGCGCCAGGTGCCATCGGGAGCATCGGGCTTTCGTGGTTTGAAGGGCTTGATGCGTTTTTTCACCTCGTAGTTCCACGACACATCCGTGACCAGATCCTTCACGCGCGGGAACGCTTGCATTGGCTCGACGAGGATGGGCTGGTCGGTGGGGAGGTCGTCGATTCGAGTCATGCACATGAGTTTGGGCACGCCGTTGACTTCGGCGGAACACGACCCGCACTTACCGGCCTTGCAATTCCATCGGCACGCGAGGTCCGGTGCCTGAGTCGCTTGAATCTGATGCACCGCGTCGAGTACGACCATCCCCACACCGACCTCCGCGGTGTAGTCCTGGAACTCGCCGGCGGCGTTGTCGCCTCTCCAGATACGGAATGTCGCCTGGGCCATCGAAGCTATCCTCGTGAGCGGCGCGGCGTAAGCCCGCCGGTGTTTCGTTTTCAACGAGCCGCGACCAGCGGGAGCGGTAATAAGTCTGCCCGCTCCCTTGCGGTCGCGGCTCGTTGTGAACTTGTCGAACCGGCGGGCTTACGCCGCGCCGCTCTCTACTTCAACTCATCCGGCAGCACGCCGCCCGCTTCGGCCGCGATGGCGTCCTTGAGTTCCTGCGGCATTGGTGGAATCTGATCCCAGCGAATCTGCATGTTGCCCG
>JAKEEV010000423.1 GCA_022616395.1 Planctomycetia bacterium
CGTCGAAAGCGCCGGGTTGGCGACATTCTATAGATTGCCAGATAGCCAAGATTGCCACACACAACAGTTGGCAATCTACCATTACTAGACAGCAAAAATCCCTCCAGTAAGTTACTTTTGTATAGTTAACCTGTCCGGGCCGGGTTTGAAACAGTCTCTTGCGTCTTGGTTGCGCTCATATCGGGTCGCGACTAACCATCTGGTGTTTTCCTGGCTCCTGTCTCCTGACTCCAGAATCACCCATACTTTCGGTGGCAATCGGCGGAGGTCATCTTGGGTGCCTTGATAAGACCGCCGGAGAGCTTCTCGCCTTGCACATCAAGGTAAAGCCGGCCGCTCGATTCCTTGATCGTCTTGTCGTAGCCGATCACATGCACGTTGAAGATGAAGCATGCATCGGATTCCGCCAGGAACCAGTGAATGTTGTCCTTGTGGTCGGAGATGGTGGAGAGTTCGCCCGGTCCAAACTTGCGGTCGATGGTCGGCTTGATGACGTAGTGATCCTTGTGAGTCTCCATGCGGTCGAAGTGTCGGCCGTGCCACTTCCCCTTGAGGATAATGAACCCGGTACACATGTTCGAGTGGCCGTGCGGGACGATGCTGCGGCCCTTCTTGCAGCCGAAGATCTGCTTGCCGAAACCCACGTTCGCGGGCAGTCCTTCCACCTTCGAGAGATCGAAGCCGAAGTTCGCGGCCCCGTTGTCGGGCAACTTCTTCTTCTCCACCTCGTCGAGCTTGATGAGCTTACACAACTCCGCGAGATCGACACGCTTGTAGAGGTCTTCCATCTTGGTCTGGAACTGCACGTCGGTGAGCTTCTGCCCGCGAAGGTCTCTGGTTATCTCGACCAGTTCCTTCATCCACTTGTCGATGGTGGGCTTGACGTCTTCTGCGAACAGATCGCGCGACCAGAGCATCTCGATGAGGCCGAATGTGATTGCGGAGCCGATCAGCTTGGCGTGAAACTCGCGGCGGGATTGCATGGCGGAACTCCGGGAATAGGGGAGACTGCTTGAGAGTAACCCGAAGAGAAGAAGAGGTGAAGCGAAAAGGCAGTTCGTTCTCCCGCGGAACACGCGACTCACTTCGTTTCGTCTGACTCTTGCTCTGCTGACTGGGTCGCGGGGATCGCGTCGAGCAGCTTGCTCACCGCGGGGCGGTCGGTGGGATCGGAGGAAGGATAGGCGAAGATCACTTTGCGCTCGCGAGCAAGAATGAAGTCGCCTCCGAGTTGCAACACATCCTCGCCCGCGAACGGTTTCTTCACGCGATAGCCCTTCCACATTCCGCGAAAGTAGCCCCACAACACCCGCGGCTTGAAGAACGTGAACCAACTCGTGCGTTCCAGTCCGAATGCGGAGTACGCAGCGCGATCCGGGTCGCTCACGATGGGCACGGTCCATTTCTGGTTCGCGATGTAGAGCGATAGCACTTCGGGCTTCGCCTGCGCGATGACGAGAACAGAACAGTTGCGCGATGCGAACTCGTCGCGTGCGGCATCCACCTCGCCGAGGTGGGCATTGCAGGGGATTCACGCAAGATGCCGCAAGAAGATCAGAAGCAGAAAGTCGGACGTGCAGAAGTCAGACAGCCGCCCAGCGCTTCCATCCGGCTGCAGGAACGCGAGATCAGGAGCCGTGTCGCCGGGAGTCACTTCTTGACCCGTTGGAAGACCATCACAATGTTGTTCTGGGCGGGTTTGAAGTTCGTTGGCCGGTCGCCCTCGCCGATTGCAAAGCACACAGTCAAAGTATCTCCCTCTCGCTTCCAAATTCCCTTTCCGGGGATAGCAGCGGCTCCATCTGCCTCTCGCGTCATGTCGATGGTAGCTGGAGTTGTAGTTGTGTCGATTGTGATGGTCGCCGTGTTCTTGTATTCGCCGAGTTTCATCGTCCACTTGTTCCCTTTGATGAACGCTTTGACAGGA
>JAKEEV010000424.1 GCA_022616395.1 Planctomycetia bacterium
AGAACAATTCCTGAGCACCAACTCTCACGAAGCGCTTCGAGGCTATGAGACACAAACGAATTGTGAACGTGGCGTCCGTCCCACAACTCAGCCCCTTTCGCTACCCCGGCGGCAAGACGTGGCTCGTTCCTCATATTCGAGCCTGGATGCGCAGTTTGCCAAATCGCCCCGCGCTGTTCGTTGAGCCGTTCGTCGGAGGAGGAATCATCAGCCTCACGGTTGCCGCCGAGCGGCTCGCGGAGCATTCCCTTCTGGTCGAACTGGATGCGAATGTGGCCGCGGTCTGGCAAACGATTCTCGGTGGTCGTGCCAAGTGGTTGGCCGATCGGATCATGAGCTTCGAGGTGACGGTCGAGTCTGTCGAAGAAGAAATGTCGAAGGCGCCGCGGGATCTCCGCAAGAGAGCATTTCGGACCATTCTCAAGAACCGCGTCTATCACGGCGGGATCATGGCTCCGGGAAGCAGTTTGATCCGTCACGGTGAAAACAACAAAGGGATCAAATCACGCTGGTACCCAACCACACTCAAGAAACGCATCCTCGGAATTGCGGACATTCGAGACAGGCTCACTTTCATTCACGGAGACGGACTTGATGTATTGGGCGAACACGGCAACAACCCGGACGCGGTGTTCTTTCTTGACCCACCCTACACGGCCGCGGGGAAGATGGCCGGGAAGCGCTTGTATGAACACAACGAGTTGGATCACGAACGGCTCTTTGAGATGACCGCAAGCGTGAAGGGCGATTTCTTGATGACCTACGACAATGCCAGCGGCGTGGTTGAACTGGCGAACCGGCATGGGTTTGACACGGAAGTCATCTCCATGAAGAACACACACCACGCAAAAATGACCGAGCTTCTCATTGGGCGCGATCTCTCCTGGGTCCGCGTCCCAACGGAGAAGAAGCCAATCCAACGGCTCCTGTTCGATGAAGAGGAGCGTGAAGGCGACTGACACACTCCAAGAGTTCCTCGCCTCCGAATCTCACTCTCACCCCCAGCGACGGACTTCGCCCAGAAGACGCCGCGGTCAACACCTTCTCCTCCCATCCAACCTTCGTACACTGACTGAGCGAAGGAATCCTCGTATCCCGCTGCGGAGCGGGCCTGTCCGCATGCCGATTGTTCTGACTCTCACCGGCCAACTCGCCGTGGCGGATCGCCTGTCGCGCGCTGATGCTCGCGACTGGCTCGCTCGCGCTGCGGTCTGGTTCGAGAGCGTCGGTGATGCCGTTCTCGATGCCCGCGTCGTGCGCGATGGCGACGAGAAGCCGGTTCTTCTGGTCGTGTTGCATCCCGCTTCGCCGCCGATTGAAATTCGCCTGGGAGCGAGCGGTCGGTTGCGGGTAACGGCAACGACAACCCCCGCGGGACCAGGTTACCACATCTACCTGTGCGATCTCTTCCGCCAGATGGCCGATGAATTCGCCTTCCGCTGGGTCGCGGACGATTGCAACGACCCAACAGGCGCATTCCACACTCGCGCCCACGGAGGCGCGGTCACCTCAAGTTGCGTTCGCACCGTCGAACAGCACTTCCTCCGCTGGCTGGCGGATGAGTGTCGAACCAATCCCTCCTCAATCGGACTTCCAAACGGCCACGGCTTCACTTACCCGGCCGAAGTGTTCACTCCGCTCGGTCCGCGCTCACGCGCATGGCTGGCGGAAGTTGCCTCGGACACTGCACGCGGGCGTGACTTCTTCGCGTGGTGGAAGCCGGAGGCGGGCGCGGAGTTCTATCGCGGGCGGGCACTCGTGAGGCTCTGGAGCGATTACTTCTGGCGGTCGCCACTCACGGAAGCCGAAGGCGAACTGGCGGATCAGATCGCCAACGATCTCGCCAGCGCCTTCAAGCTCGACCCGGCCGCGGAACTGCCGTGGGCCGAGTGGCTCGAACTGCTCACCGCCATCGAACACGATGAGGAGGGCTTCTGCGTCACTCCTCGCGACACGGTGTTAAGCATCGAACTGTGGAAGCGTGCTGGTCCGGTGCCGGTAGCCGAAGCACCGTCGCGTATTGGCTATCGCAGATGGCCTGTTCGCGTATCGCTTGAAGGCGGGTGGTCGGTGGAAGTGCCGGGCGAGTTGGCCCACGAGCGCAATGACGATCACACCTGGACCGCGTGGGACAGCACCCGGACTGTTTGGTTTCACGCGCTGCGATTCACCAAACCCGATGGCCACCCACCCACGGCCGCTGAAGCCGCGGAAGTAGGCAAGAAAAGCCTGCCCGAAGGCGAAGCGCAAACGCCGCTAGACCGCGACGGACTGCGCGGTGAAGCGGTCTTCGGTTCGGTCGAAGAAGATGGGCGAGTGCTTTGGCGACTCAGCGGCGTAACCGGAGCTGAGGGTCAGTTAGCCGTGTGCAACGTGTATATCGAAAACCAGAGTGATCGCGACTGGGCCGTGCGAACCTGGCACTCACTGAAGCACACGGGAAACGGCACTTCTTGAAGCGCGGAACGGGGAGCGCGGAAGGCGGAACGAAAGACAACAAATACCCGCCACGGTACAACCTCCGCTGAGAACTGCTCTGACGTGCATTTAGTTTTCGTTCCGCGTTCCCCGTTCCCCGTTCCGCGCTCTTCTGTCACTTCTCTTCTGTTCCCGGTTGTCGCGAGGTTGGCTGCGCGTCTACATCCTTGTTCGTGCGGGCGACGGGCGTGGACGCCAGGTCGGGCGTGTCGACAACCGGGGGGTGCGCGGGCGGGTCTCGTACGGCGGTTTCGGGAACCTCGGTTGTGGTCTTCTCCTTTGCCGGTGATTCGGCAACAACCGGCTGTTGCGGCTGTGGCTGCGGTTGCGGCTGGGCGATCACCATTGCGGCAATGATGACCCCGAACACGCCGGCCAGCATGCCTAGTTTCGCATCGTTGGGCATCGTGTTCACCTCGCACGTCTTCTGGGAGAGTTTCAGTGGTTTTGTTGTGTCTGATGTTGGTGCCGAAAGGCGAGAAAGACACGGCACCAACACCAGACACACAACAAAACCACTGAAACTGCGGTGGGCTGTTCAAATATCCCCGACAATTCGGCGGACGGAAGGTTGACATCAGCCAATCCGCGGGAAACTCTCATCCCACTAACCCGGCGCGCTGCGCATCGCGCATCGCCCGCGCCGCCAGTACACTTTTCCGCACCGGAGCAGCTTCCAATGGGATTCCCCGGCATTCTGGCGCTACTCGTGGTGATTGCCGCCATCGTACTGGTCGTGAAGGGCTGGGACGTGCGCCTCGTGCTGCTCTCCGCGGCTCTGGTGATCGCAACGCCCACCGGGTCGGTGCCGGTGGTTGTTCGCGAATTCCTCGCGACGTTCTCCAACGAGAAGTTCGTTGTTCCCATCTGCAGCGCGATGGGTTTCGCCTATGTGCTTCGACACACCGGTTGCGAGCGACATCTGGTCTTACTCTTGGTCAAGCCACTGCGACACGTTCGCACGCTGATGGTGCCCGGCGTGGTCATGGTCGGCTTTCTCGTGAACATCCCGCTGGTGAGCCAAACGAGCACCGCGGTGTGTCTGGGGGCGGTCGTGGTTCCCCTAATGCGTGCCGCGGGGTATTCGATGGCAACAATCGGTGCCTGTCTGCTGTTGGGAGCATCGGTCGGAGGCGAGTTACTTAATCCCGGCGCGCCGGAGTTGGCCACCGTCGCGAACAAGACCGGCGTCTCTGCGGTCGAACAGACCCGGAGGTATCTCCCGCCGCTGGTGTTCACGCAACTCGCTGTTTCAATGATCGTGATCTGGCTCATGAGCATCTGGTGGGAACGAAGTGGAAAGAAGGAAGAACCTAACCCCCCAACCCCCTTCCCTAAAGAGGAAGGGGGAGAAAGACACAGATCAACGGAGGGTAAAACTGCGAACTCTCTTGCTCCCCCTTCCCTCTTAGGGAAGGGGGTTGGGGGGTTAGATGACGACCCCGAGCGCATCAACCTCCTCAAGGCGCTCGTTCCGCTCGTCCCGATCGCGCTGTTATTCGCGTCGGGCTTGCCGAAGCCGTATCAACTCTTCGAGGTTCCCGACGAATGGGTGATCGCGAAGAAACCAGATGGTACACGCAACGAAGACAGTTACAACACGCGACTCATCGGCCTGGCGATGCTCATCGGCGTGCTGGTCGCTGCCGCGGTCACACCCGGCAAGGCACGCGACTGTATCAAGCACTTCTTTGAAGGCGCTGGCTACGGCTTTGCAAATGTGGTGAGCCTCATCGTGACTGCGACGTGCTTCGGTGCAGCGATCAAGTCAGCCGGACTGGCAACCGCGCTTGGAGAACTCATCAAGCAGGCGCCCGGACTGATGCAACCGCTCGCGGCGTTCGTGCCTCTGGCGTTTGCCGCGGTGAGCGGGTCAGGGATGGCAAGTACGCAGAGCCTCTACGAATTCTTCTACGACCCCGCAGTGGCTCTGGGACTGGACCCGGTGTCCGTGGGCGCTCTGGTATCGCTTGGAAGCGCGGCCGGGCGAACGATGTCTCCTGTCGCGGCCGTCGTGCTGATGTGCGCGACACTCACCGGCACCAATCCGTTCACGCTGGCCAAACGCGTCGCCGGCCCGCTGCTCGTCGGCATGATTGTGGTTGTGATCCTGCGGTTGTGCGGGGTGTTGTAATCTTCATAGTAGCCCGCTCCGCGGCGGTCTTTCCTCCGCCGCGGAGCGGCGGGCTACTTTCTGCGATCAGTCTTGACACCACATCGCCCGGCATCCGACACTACGCGGCCCTTCTTGGGAGGACGCACGGATGCGAATCTGCCTCTACGAGGATCGCCGAAGCGCGCAGTTGCACCCACTGACACTCACCCGGCCCGCGTCTGAGTTGCTTTGCGGCTTGACGACGATTGCACAGAAACAAATCCGGTATTTCGGGGCCGAGGTCGTTGGTCAGTTGTGTCGGCCAGTGTTCGCGGATTGGCTTCGTAATCGCGATCCGCTGGCCCTGATAAACGAACCGGTCTGGCTTCGCTCCGCGCCCACCATACTCGTGAATGGCCGCTGGCTTCCTCCCGCTAATCCCGTTGCCCACTCCGCACGCAACTGGTTCGCGGATGGGTCATTCGTTGGCACCGTTGCGGGCGAACCGGCATTCGCCGTGCTCAGTCCGCGTCGCCTTCAGAGCGTGACTCCAACTACCGTGGACGACTGCGTGCGCGACTGGACACAATCGCTTCCACATCGCGAAGTCGGAGGCACCCTCTTCAGCAACCCCTGGGAGTTAATTGACCGCAACGGCCAGGAACTGTCTCGCGACTTCGACGCGACCTGCGACCCAACAGCCGCGGGCTTCCACCCGACCGGGCTGGCGCTCGTCGGCCCGGCCGACAGACTGTTTATTCATCCCACAGCGCGCCTCGATCCGCTCGTCGTGGCCGACACCACTGCTGGTCCGGTCGTGATTGGCGAAGGAGCTGTTGTGAGCGCGTTCACAAGACTCGAAGGCCCGTGCGCCATCGGTGCTCACACGCATCTTCTTTCGGCAAAGGTTCGCGGAGGAACAACGATCGGCCCACACTGCCGCATCGGGGGCGAAGTCGAGTGCAGCATCATTCTGGGCTACACGAACAAGTATCACGATGGCTTTTTGGGGCACAGCTTCGTCGGCGAATGGGTGAACCTCGCGGCCGGCACCTGCACCGCCGACTTGCGATGCGACTACAAGACCGTGAGTGTTCCGATCAATGGTGTGGAAGTGTCCACCGGGCGAACGAAGGCCGGCAGCGTGATTGGCGATCACGCGAAGACCGGGTTAGGTGTGTTGCTCAATTGTGGAAGCGCCATCGGAACATTCGCCCAGGTGATGCCCACCGGGACGTACGCTCCGCGCGAAGTCGCGTCGTTCACTCGCTCTGGACCAGATGGGGTAAAGCAACTCGATGTGACCCGCGTGCTGGCAACAGCCGACGTCGTGATGCGCCGACGGGGACGCGAGTTAACGCCACAACTCGAAGCGATCTATCGCGCGCTGATGCGAACGAATGCCGGTGCGACTGCAACCCCAGGCTCGCTGCCGTTGCGAGCAGCCTGAAGTCGCTCTCTGCGCTCGCTGAGTGTGAGTGCGAGTGCGAGTGTGAGTGAAAACAAAAAAGTGAAGGCAGAAGACTGGAACCGGAGTGGCTTTGGTCTTCTGCCTTCTGTCTTAACTCACACTCACACTCGCACTCACACTTTTCTTATTTCCTGTCAAACTTGCCGGTGGTTCCGGCGACATTGGCGCGGGCGGCTCGGATGCGGTCAAGCAGGTTCTGCTTGGCGATGGCGGCGGGGTCCATCGGCAGGGAGATGGGTGTGGGAGTCGATTGAGGCGTTGTCACATCGAGGTCCGGCTTGGCGTCCGCGTCTGTCGATGTTCCCTGTTCTTCACCCCCCAGACGGTCCTCGCTGTCGACGTAGCCGGTCTCGCCGAACATGCGCTTCAATTCGCCAACTCGCACGACCTTATCGATTCGGAGGTATGCGATCTCTTCATAGGGAACGAAGAACGCTCGCCCCTCGTCGGTGCTCCCGCCTTCGCGACCGCGGAAGACCAGATAGGTTGGCTCGAAGCGGGCAATCACATCAACCGTCAACATGGCCTGATTGTGGAGAACCAGGTTCACTTGCGCGTGTGAGGATTCAGGAATCTTCTGGAACAGATCAACGCAATCTTCCCGGCGCACGGTTCCTCCTTCGTCGGAATTCCAATGCCTTGGCGAACATCTCAACTGATAATCGTATCACACCGCCGGGACTTCTGCCTCCGGTTTCCGCGTCTAAGTGGTTGCGAGGATTGCGCCCGAACTGGCGCGGGAGTTCGACCTCTCCTTACGCTCCGCGCAGCAATTCCAGCGCAAGCGGAGGGCGGGTCATCCGTCGGTAAAGCCAAATCTGCGTGACTGCGGCTGCCACGCCACCAATACCGCAGACGACTCGCCAGTCGAGCCAGCCGAGCAGCACTTCGAGCGGCGACTTGGGAAGATTCCCCTTGTTCCCCATCTCACCGAGACCGGGTGTACTCACCTGAGCCGCGGCGCGGGCGGAGGCCATGTCCTCGAACACACTCAAAACAAGCGCCATTGCGGCTGTCGCCAGCAGAATGCCAAGCAAAAACATCAGCGGAGCGCGGGCCAGCGACCACGAATCGCGCTGATACGGCAGCAGTTGGCAACCATCGCCCAGCCGCCTCCAGAGTTTCGTGAAACAGGCGTCCGCGGTTTCTGGTTTGGCGAACACAATCGTCAACCAGCGAGTGCCGATCCCGCCGTTGCCGTACTCAACCATCAGGGAGTTCGTGAGCAAGTCGAGTTTCACGTGCCGAACCGCGGCCAGATCAACAACGATGGCCAGCGGGCCAAACAGTTCCTCCAGGTCCACGCCGCCTTCAATCGCGGCGAGTGTGTCGGGCTTCGGTGCGCCGGTCAGCGGAGCAACATGCAGGCGCTCGAATGTGAGTACGACCAGCGAGTGAGATTTCACTTCTGGGTGTGACCACACGCGCCGGCGAGTGTGGTTCGGCAACGCAACGTCCAGAGTAATCGTGTTCACGTCAGGCATGAAGGCGTTCACGGCGGGCATTTGGGCGAATCCAAGTGAACGAACGGGATGAATGCGAAATGTGCCCACTTTGAAGGGGTAGCACGGAGATGGGGGGAGGTCAAATCAGCGTGAGGAGTGAGGAATGAGGAATGAGGAATGAAAACCGGTTGCGGATATTCTGGTTTTCTCCTCACTCCTCATTCCTCATTCCTCACTGTCATTCCTGCAATTCCGGGAAGACCGCGGGGGAGAGATTGGCGGCGACGAGGTGGTCGTGCAGGCGTTTTTTCGCCTGGAACTTCAGGTTGGCGATGTCTTGCTCGGTGCGCTTCAGACAGACGGCGACCTCGGCGTTCCCCCAGCCCTTGACGTAGAGCAGTTCGAGCGCCATCACTTTCGACCATTCGCCCTTCGCCTGGAAGTCACGAATCAGATCGCGCAACGCGACTCCAAGGGCTTCTTCTTCGCGTTCCCGCCGCTCGGACGAGCGCGCGAGGCTCGACGCGACGCGTTGCCGTTCGTCAGGGGCTTGCCCCATTGTCTCTTCGTCGGTGTCGGTGCCGCTTTGATGGCGCAGGCGGCCCATTCGCCGGAGTTGATCGGTAACCTTGTGCGCGGCGATGGTGAACAACCACGTCTGGAGATCGCGCTTGTCGTCGTAGTTGGCGAGGCTGTTGCTAAAGCCGATGAACGTTTCTTGAACCACGTCCTCGACCGCGGCGTGATCTTTTAACCGCCGACGCACATAGGCTGTCAGCCGCCCTCGATAGCGCTGGTCGAGTTCCACCCACGCGGCCTGATCGTTCTTCCTCACGCGGGCGATCAACAGGCGGTCAGATTCGGTGGTCATTGGTCACTCGTCGTTCGTCAGTTGTCACTGGTCATTGGTCCATGATCTCGGGTCGGGAGTTCCGGGTCAAGAACGCACGAACCGACAGGGTGCAGTAATTGATTCTGGCACTGAAGACAACCCAGCCGGCTGACGCCGGCGGTTCGACAATGCCCCGTCGAACCGCCGGCGTTAGCCGGCTGGGTGAATCACGCCCAACGCCAGAATCCATTACCACACCCAAGCGACACGGACAGAGAACGAATGACCAATGACCAATGACCAGTGACTACATAAAGATGAGCGCCACGGTCGCTCCGCCCGCAAGCGCGATGGCACCCAGAGCCAGCCAGCTCGTCAGGTAGCCTTTGGTCCACTCGTCGGCCCGCAGGAACAGGAAGCCGGCGAGCACGACAGCGAGCAACCCGCCCAGAATGCGCAGACTGGCCGACACTCGCTCTTGCGCCCGCAACTCGCGCACTTGGTCCGCGGTCACTTCCACATCGTACTCGACGTACACCAAGTTCCCAGGCAGGCCGTAGCTGACGAAAGTTGCTTTTTCTTCGTCGTCCGGCGGACGAACGGTGCGGCTGTCCTTGCGGATAAACTCGGTTTGCACCTCGGCGACCGATGGCTTGTAGCGCACCGGTGGATCGAGTTGCGCCAGCTTCCGCTCAACCGTGTCGCAGGCTTGAGCCAGCGCATCGTCATCGGCTTCCTTCTCGGTGAGGTAAGGCATGGTGCTGACGACACGTTCGCGAATGACCGGAGGTGATCCGGGTCGCGGGTTGGATTTGGGAGCTGGCGGCCCCTTCACGATCTGTTGCTCTGGCTGTTTTGGTATCGCGGGTGGGTGGGGTGGTGTTGGCGGCGCGGGTGGAGCGGGAGCAGCCACACTCGTTTTGCCCGACGCCAGCGAGATGTCGCCGGTATCGCGGTTGATCACCACCTTGCCCCAGAGGAAGGGGACGTTGCGGCTTTCCCGGATTTCGGGCACGGACTTCGCCTGCTGAGAAGCGGCTCCGTTGACGGCGTTGAACGCGAGCATCTCGGCGTTTTTGCGGGCCTTCTCGGGTTTTGATCCCGCTGCTCCACCAGCTTGCGGGGCGCGACTGGCGCAGCCGGTCCCGATGACCAGACACACCCCGAACGCCACTCCTCCGACGAGCGCTCGTCGAATCGCGTTCGTGCGCAGGCTGGTCATGGCTCTTCCTCCTTTTTTTGTCATTGGTCGTTAGTCATTCGTTCCGGGTTCATGTCTCCCGCTGGAACGACAACCTTCCAACAAATGACCAATGACAAATGACCAATGACAAACGCTACACTCTCGCCTTCACCAAAGGTCCCTGCCACGGGCTTGCGACTTGCGCCGCGACCGCAGCGATCACGAGCACCGACACGCCAAGGAGCGCGGGGGCGGATTCGCTGGGCCAGAGGAACAAGAACACCCCGCCCCAGAATGCCGCGGCCAACAGCGGGATGAACCGCACGCGCTCCTTCCGCTTGCGGTCCGTTGCGACCCACCACCGACACAGCGCAACGGTCAATCCAAAGTAAAACAGGTAGCGCAGACCGGTTGAGAGCGTGTCCGGGCTGATGCGATGACCGCTGAACAGCACGATGTCGCGTGTGGTGGCGTTCGTGGTGCTTGTCGGAAGCGCCCAGCCATCCAGCCAGAACGCAAGCGCTCCCAAACCCAATCCGACCACCAGTTGCACCGCGCGCCGGCCCCAGGGGTTCTTCTCGCTTCGTTGGGGCAAGCGACCAATTATCATGACCACCCACGCGAGCACCGTTGAGAGCAAAAAGACTCGACTCAGCAGCGTCCACTGCACCGGCGACTGAAACACGGCCCACGGCGCGGTGCAGGCGGCCGTGACCAGAGGAACGAACGCGATCCCGCCCGCCAGTTCGGTGAGCCGATCACGTGTCGCCTGTGTCAGTGGACCAGCAACGGGTGTCTTCTCTTTCGGGTTAGGTGCATTCACCAAACCCGGAGGAGGCGCGAGGGGAACGGCGCTGGGATTTGCTCCGATGGGCTTGGCGCGCGGGATCGACTTCCCGGATACAGAAGCCGAAACGGGTGAAGTGGCCGACGGACCCGCGAAGGTGGAGGCAGCCGATTGCCGACCCGCGAACATCTCCTCCACGGCCCGAGCCAACTCCCCGACTGTCGAGAACCGCTTGGCCGGGTCTTTCTCCAGTGCCTTGCCGATCACTCCGCGATACTTGGCTTGCAGCTTGCTCAGGTCAGGCGTATCGAGGTAATGCTTCATCAATACTTCGAGCGGCGTCTCTCCGTTGAAGGGCGGATGGCCGGTCAGCATCTCGTACAGGATCACTCCGCACGCGTAGACATCGATGGACGCGGTGTAGTTGCCGTTCTTGATCTCGGGAGCCATGTAATGCGGCGTGCCAACTCCGCGACTCAGGTCTCCTCCTTCGCTTCCGCTGATTCGACGCGAAAGGCCATAGTCGCCGATCTTCAGGTGCCCGTGTTCGATGAAGATGTTCGCGGGTTTCAGGTCGCGGTGAACGACTCCCTGGTTATGGAGATAAGCAACTCCACGAGCCAGAGCCGCGAACCATTCGCGAATCACTTCGGTGGGGAGTCCGGTGGGGTGCTTGTTGATGATGCTGCCGAGCGATTCGCCGAAGACGTACTCCATGACGACCCACTTGTCACCGCGGGCGTCGGTGCGAAGGTCGTAGAGATGAACGAGGTGCGGGTGCTTGAGGTTGATGCAGTGCGTGACTCCACGCAACTCCGCGTCGGTGTGCCCGCGCAGAAGTTTGAGCGCGACTTCCTTGCCGCCATCGCTGACGGCGAAATACACCTCTCCGAACGCGCCCTGGCCAACTCCTCGCTTGAGGGTGTAGCCGTCAAGCGGTCGCTGGCCGGATCGGTAGGAGAACTTCATTGCGACCATTGCACGCCTCGGTAGGTGCCGTTTGCCGAACGTCGACTTTTTCCGCTCCCTTGCGGTCGCGGCTCGTTAAAAGCCCGCCTCGGCAAGGCGGGCCTACCAGCGCACTATCCCCTCATGCAGGATGATTCGCTCTGCCTTTGCCGAGATTGAAGGGATTTCTGCTTACAGCCGAAGTGCTGACATTATAACGCTTTGGCGGTGCGGGAGTGATGATTCGAGTCGTTCTCGATGCTCCACGGGTGACTTGTCTGGGAAGGAACTGGCGCTCTCGCAGTTCCCCATTCGGTTTCCGTGCTGATGGTTCCGGTTCCTCTGGAAGAATCCGTCGCGACGCTTCCGGCTCCGAGGAAGATGAAGAACCGTCGCTGACGCTCTTTGAAGTTGCGCTCGGTAGATGGCAGTTGTGTTTAAGACCATCTCATACCAGGTTGGGTTGAATGGTGAGTGTGTTGTGTCAAAGGGCGGATCAGTGATCGTGTGAGGGGGCGGCGTTCCCTCCCCCCGCCACCCCCCCTGTTTTCTTCCCCCTCTCTTTAGCCCATGTTTTGTGGGGTTTGGTGCGTTTTGGATAGGGGCCATGTGGCGGTTATCGCAAGCAAACGCTGGAATTCATGGGGTTTAATCAGGTCACCCCCTGGCGGTAATGCCTGGCGCTTCCCTGGCGCTGGGTTGGGGTTTGCCGGCGCGCAGGAAGGTCGGTCCGGTGTGCCGGTTCCTTCTACCCCTATTGTGCGTGATACTGTACAAAAGTCAAGTACCCAATCGGATTTTGCCGAACCCGCAGCAGATGGAAACCAATCCATGCGATTGGGTATCACCCGCCGTTACGCTTCAGGCAAGTGCAAGCACTCACCTCTCCCGGCAGTGGCGGAAAGAGGTGAGGTCGCCGCTCGACGCGTTTCGTGTTGGTAGCGGCGGGTGAGTGGGTCTTGAAAACACAACTGCCACCAACACAGCGCAACTTCAAAGAGCGTCAGCGACGGGTGTTTGAAAGCACCGTCGCTCACGCTTCCGGCTCTGATGGAAGAATCCGTCGCGACGCTTCCGGCTCCGATTGTCACTCCGGCAGAGCAACCTTGAGGGTTTCGGTCTTGTCTCCGCGCTGGAGCTTGACGGTTGCATCTGCGATGGCGAGTGCATCGCGCAGAAGCCGACGAAGCGACTCGGCATCCGTGGGCTTCTTGCCGTTCACTTCCAGGATAATGTCTCCGACCTTCACCCCGGCCTTCTCGGATGGCTTCCCAGCCGCAATCGCCGCGACCTTCACCGCGCCATCGGCAACCTTCACTTCCAACCCAATGCGCGAAAGCTCGAAGAACGTGATGAAGCCCAGTGGGTTGGTTTGCTTCTCCTCGATGACGTTGGCAAACCGCTTATCGGCGCGTCCAACGAACATGCCCTTTATTGGAGGCGGTCCGAGGTTCTCCTTCCCGACGTTAGCAACTTTCTTTTCGGCGGGATTCGGCAGACCGCATTTGATAGTGCCGCCGACGACCAGAGTGCTGCCCGTGGCGAAACTGCCGGCTCGGATGTTGCCACGCGCTACCACGAGTGCATTGGAGATGTGATCCTCAATCGTCACGTCTCCATCGCAGATGAGGATGGTGTTCGCGAGATACCCCACGACTGTGACATCCCCGTTCGCGTAGACAACGGAGTAGTCGATGCGTGCGACAGGCCCCACATCTCCGCGGGATACGATGATGTTGTCGACCAGCCCCAGTGGGGACGAGACACCGGGGGTCATGATCCCGCTCGGGTAGTACGACTGCGGATCGCCAGCCCGGCGTAGTTTCTCGTGCTGATGGGGCTGGTCGCTCCTGATGAACCGAGGGTGGAACGACTCTCGGAACCCGGCCACCGAGCCAAACCCGTTCGGGCAAGCAGCCGGTGGCCACCACGCAAATTCCGCCTTCTTGACGACCATACTCGCGAGGTCAAGCGCTGGCTGCCAGAGGCGGTCGTCCTCCGCGTTGAGTTTCCAGGAGGCGGTGGCTGCGACGAGCAGGTCGATTCGACCTTTGGAAGCGAATGCCCGGCCGGTTTTGAGCATCGAGTTGGTGGCTCGGACCCGAATTGCCCGAATCGCCTCGTCCGCCCTTAGCCGAACTTCTGGACTGGGAGACTCAAGTGCACGGAGCAATACCAAAGGTGGTTCAGGCAGATTCAGGCTCGCGAGTTTCTTCGTCGCGTCTTCCCGCTCCTGGTAATCCTCACTCCCAAGTCGGCGAACTAACTCTTCGATCCACACCTCCCGTGGTGGAGGGGCCACTGGAATCGGGTCACCGTTGGCGATACCCACGAAGACCACCGCGACGAGCCAGGCGCCCACATGCCCAAAACATCGGCCGTTCATGACGCTCGCACCTCCGCCGTACTCCGAGGGAGAACCGCGCGGACCAGCGAAACTGGTTCGCGCACGCGGTCCGGCTGCGCTGCGTTTACGACGGTTCGACGTACATACTGTTCGGAGGGTTGCCGTACCAAGTGACATCGCCGGGACCGAAGAACATCGCGGCTTGGCGCAGGTAGACACCATCCCCGGCAATCGAAGCGGTGTTCCACCCGATCGAGACGCCGTCGAACATAATGCTCCCACGGCTCACAAACACACCACCGCCGCGTTCGGCTGAATTGTCGTGGATGTCAGTGTCACCAGTCAAGACCAGGTCGGCATTGTCGCTGGCGATGCCTCCGCCGCTCCCGCCACAGTTGTTCCCCACAAGCTCGCAGCCGTTGATAGTTACCGCGACGGGCGGCCGCTCGGCGTTGTAGATGTAGATCGCCCCACCGCTTTCGTACGCGGTATTCCCAGCAAACACGCAGTTGGTCGCCTCGAACGAGACGCCCTGATCCGAGACTTCTCGCTGGACGCGACAACTTCAGGTGGCCTGGTTGCCGGGTAATAGTGCGTGCGGCTTCCGAGATCGCGCGTCCGCGCTCTGTTCTTGGGCGA
>JAKEEV010000425.1 GCA_022616395.1 Planctomycetia bacterium
CTGAGCCTACCGTCATTGCTTGCCGAGCACGAGGTCAACCACCCAGCATCCGCGAACGTGAACTTGGTTCGCATCACGGCAGTGGGAGAGGATGTCTTCGTTATCGCAACCGGCATCTTGAAGTGCATCAGCCAGAATCGGCATGAGAGAGAAGTCACGCGACTCGTACATGGTGCGGGCCAGTGACACCGCGGTGTCAGTCCGCCACTCAGAAGAGAAGATGACTGACCGGAATGGGTTGCCGAAGATGTCGCGAACGAAATCCGCTTGAACGGCGAATTCGGCGGCTTGGTTCTTCCCGACAGACGCCGCACAGCCACTCAGGTGGAGGGTGACATCAAAGAGGTGACTGCCACCCAGAGAGGCGACCGCAACCGCGACGTATCCAGCGGCATACGCTTCTGGATGCTGGCGGTGATTGTCAAGCTCGCCGAACGCCACTACTGCGACCGACTCCATCATCTCGGTAGACGCTTCGCCGTCGGCGTAGGCTTCGCCGAGAGCGACAGCTTTCCTGTATACCTCACCGGGCATCTGTTCCAGACAGCGCCGTCCGCAGGCGCACATGAAGAGACGCCACTTTCGACCCCGTTTGTGATCTTCCAGGAACTCGAGCAGTTCTCGCGGATGCGAGGCGGTACGCCACCAGATTTCACGAAGGTCGGGTTCGGCATCGAACTCCGAGTCGTCTGCCATCTGGCTCACCTGACGAGTTGCTCACGCCTTCGGTGCGAGGTTGGAATTGAAGAACACCATCTTCCACGGGCGGACGGTCCACTTGAGGAATACACCGGCCGCGTGGAACGGGTCAGCCTTCATCAGCGCTTCGACCGCTTCCGGCGAATCGGCTTCGTAGATGATGAGCGCGCCGTAGCCGTCTTCCGTCGGGCCGGACGCGAAGAGTTGATTCTTCTCGACAAGGCTCGTGAGGTAAGCCCGGTGAGCCGGTCGGTGTGCTTCCACCAAAGCCTTGTCCTGACTGTACTCGATGATGGCCGCGTATTTCACCACTCGCCCTCCTTCTCGCGAACCGTTTCCGCCACCACACCGACTCGCTCCGCCGGGAAGTATGCGCGGCTCAACACCGCGTGTGCTCCGAAGAACGTCGCGGAGAACGCCACGTCTCCGATGAGCGTTCCGCGATAGAACGGAATCGCCGAGATGTAGCAATTTACCAGCCCCTCGAACGAATAGCCGTAGGGCAACGCCTGTTGGAGCCAGCTCACGAAGTTACTGACGAAGAAGAACGCCAGACCGGAACCGAAGGCCACCACCACAACCAAGCCCAATGATGTGGAGCGCTTGAGGAGAACCCAGCCAATCAGCACATAGCCGGTGAAGTACACCCACGAGAGCGGATACGGCTCCCACCACGGAGTCAGCATGTAGAGGCAGAAATCCTTCAGCGCGATGGCGACCACGGTGAATAC
>JAKEEV010000426.1 GCA_022616395.1 Planctomycetia bacterium
AGGTCAGGAAGTAAACACTGCGAGAACGCGAACGGCGGAGGGTGACTGCCCTCCGCCGCGTCGTTTCCTGCTCTCACACGCACTTCACCCCGGCAGCGGTTCGACGCTCACCTTCAGCGCTTCGACGCCGCGACGGCCGTTTGGGTCAGGACCGCACGAGCGCATCTGCTCGGCCTTCAGCTCCGCGGCCTCGAACGTGCCCGACCAGACCACGCCGCGTCCGGAACAGTGGATCTTGAAGGCGAGCCAGAACCCCCTGGGCGAGCCGTAGGCGAACACCTTGCCCAGCACCCCGATGACGAATCCGAAGGTGTTGAAGTCGTCGTTGTGCAGCACGACGGCGTAGAGCGGCTCCCCCGTGGCCTCCTGCGCGGGTTCTTCACGGTCCCGCGGGCGGGCGAGCAACCCGGCGAGGAAGTAGCCGACGAGCAACCCGCCGACCACCGCCAGGACCACGAACGCGAACGTGTCCGGCCACTCGCTCGCCCCGGACAGGATGCCATCGGCCAACAGCGCATCGAACATGATCGCTCACCTCCCACCGGGCGATTGCCACGCAACCCACACCAGGACATCTTCTCCGACAAGACGCGATCCAGTCTCGTGTTCGTCGCCTGGGTCTGTTTCCCTCCTCCCGGCGCAGAGTTTACACTATCGGAGCGTTTCCCGGTTCGCAAGAGATTCCCGCCGGTCGGCGCTCGCAAGAGATTCGCGTCGTCGGTGCTTGAAAGTCGTAGGCATTCGCTGGGTGCCGTACAACGAATAGGCTTGTGGGTGCGGTTGGTGTACCATTTGCTCATCTGGTGCATCTCACAACTCTGTTCCTAACACACAACCTCTCGTGGACGCGACATCCCCGGCACTGGCGGAAGTTCTCCTCGCTCGACACGCTCTCCGGAGAGCAGACGGGCTGCCGACTGTTTCGGTCTTGCTCGGTCCTGTCGGTGCCGCGCTGCGTGCGTGGCGTGTATGGATCAGCAGCGGTAACCGCCCGGTGATCGCGGGATCGGCCGCAGAAGTTTTGAAAGTGGCGAATCTCTACACACAATCCGCCGACCGGGAACGGGATCTGTTCGGCGATTCGTGCGCGTTCCTCGCTGCTCACATCGGGCGACCGGTTGCCGAACTCCAGGCTACGGTGTCGGCGATGACCCGCCAGGATCTCGACGTCTTCTTCTCGGCTAACGAAGGACAGTTGCCGGCGACAGAGGCGACTCGACTTGCACGCCGCGTTCTCGAAGCGGTGATCGAGAGCGTGCCGCCCAAAACTGAGAACTGGCTCGCGAGTGCTAACGAACCCCTCGCGGTTCTCAGTGGGCTTGCCTCGTTGATTCCGACCGAGGCGCTTCCGGCCCTGGTGCTGCATCCGCCTTCCTCCACCAGAATGCAGGACTGGTTTGAGACCGCCGGGGCCGCGGCGGTGGTCGTGGCGACTCGCGTACCGACACTCCCGCTCGCGATCGCAATTCCTCCCGATGTCTGGGCAAACTACCTGACCACCGCGCCGGAGAGTCGGGTGAAGGCTACTCTTCGGGAAGGGACCGTCGAGATCCCGGTGCTGAACCAAAGCGGAGTCGAGCGGGTTCTTGCGCAGGCCGGGATCCAACCGACCGCGATCAGTCCCACGCTGATGCCCGTGATTGCCAGCGGGGTGCCGGAAGCATTCGCGACCGCACTCGCAACTTCCAGCGCCGCACCAGTCCAGGCCGCGACCGAACAAGACGATGACGAAGCGCGGAGCGCTGCCGAGCGGTTCCTCTTTCAGTTCCTGGAATTGCTCCCCGATACCGCCGGCCGGTTTGAGTTGAACACCTCGCCGGGCTTCCGGTTTCGTTCGCGCGCCGCGGAGATCGATCTCCTGTCGCCCGAACTGCGCATCGCCATCGAAATCGACGGCTATTACCACTTCCGAGACGCAGACGGATACCGGCGCGATCGCGAGAAGGACTGGGAGCTGCAAAGACACGGATTTCTTGTACTCCGCTTCCTTGCAGATGATATCATCCCGCGGTTAGAGGAAGTGCGCGACCGAATTCTCGCTGCTGTCGCCCTTCAAACCGCGGAAACTCATGCATGATGACTGCCACCTCACCCACCGTTCTTTCCGCTGTCGCTGAACTCATCCTGACCCGACTGGCCGTGCCGTCGAGCAAGCCGCCTTCGCCCGGTGTTGTCCGGAAGGACGTGGGCAAGGTGCTCGGCCACACGCTTGCGACTGATGAATATACCGAACTCACCAATCAACTGCGTGCCGAAGGGTTAGTAGAACCTCGCCCTCGCTCACGCGGCGGTGTGCAACTGACTTCGGCTGGTCGAGAACGGGCGCTGACGTTCCTCGGCGTGACCGCACTTCCTGCACGGACGAACTGGAAGCTCGTCCGCGCGAAGTATCTGTTCCCAAAAGCGCTCGGTGTCAGTTCGGCCGAAGTCGAAAAGCTCACTAGCGCTGACCGGGTGACCGCGTTCCTGCTTCGCCGAGAGTACGACCTCCCCGCCGTGAACACGCCCGCGCAGGCTCTTGAAGCGCTGGTCTGCAAGGAACTTGGTCGGAACGAGACAACACTCAGCGGGCTGTTCCGGGCTGTGTTGAGCGAGGTACTTGGCTCCGAGGAACAACTGTCGAAGAAGGATTTGGTGAAGCAATTCCCCCGAAAGCTGACAGGTGCGAAGTCGGGCAAACTCGACGACATCCGGCAGACGATCATCCGCAAGTGGTTGTCCGGCACACCGACCGCGATTGAGCCTGACGCGAAAACAGTCGAGCCAGACGCGAAAGTGGCGGACTTCGATCTGCCGGTGTTCGCGGCCACTGTGAAGCGACTTGCACGCGATTGCCCACCCGCTGGCCGCTTCGGTGACAACAAAGCCTTCATCTCCGCTGTCTGGCGAGAGTCTCAGACCGAAGATGGATTCCCCAAAATGCCGCTTGAAGAATTCAAAGCTCAACTGGTCGCGGCAAACCAAGCCGGTCTGCTTCGGCTTGAACCGGCCGACCTTGTCCAAGCCATGAACCCGGCGCTTGTGTCCGAATCGGAGACGACCCAGGCGGGAGCCGTCTTCCACTTCATTCTGATCGAGGAGGCCCGGTCGTGACTCCCACCGTCGCTCAACCCATTCCCGGCGCGACCGTCGATTCGCGACAGATTGCTTTTTGCGACCGCAATGCTCCCGAGGTGTTTCACTCCGTCGCGAACCCAACCGAAATCTGGCGAGCCGATCCGTTTGATGTGGACACCATTCATCCGGAAGCCCGCGAAGTGTTCCGCCGGTTGCTGGTCCGGGCGGCGGAGGCGAAATCTCCGCTGTCCGGAAAGGTACTTCTCCTCCACGGAGTCGCCGGGAGCGGAAAGACGCACCTGATGCGAGCCTTCCGCACGCTGGCGCATCGCGACGGCTTGGGTTACTGCGGATACATGCAGATGGCGGCGGAGGTCGGCAGCTACGCTCGATATGTTCTCCAGAACCTCATTGATGGATTGGAGCAGCGGTACGATCCGGACTCCGATGGCGATGACCGAACCGGTTTGACACGTCTGGCGGCGGGGTTGCTCGATTCGGTTCCGGGGTTGACTGCTGAAGATCGCGTTCGGTTCCGCCAGGAGGAGCCAGCCAACCCGATCATACTGGTGGAAGACTTCGCCGACCGACTGGCCGCGCAATCTGCGTTTGCCAGTTGTGATTTGGAACTGATGCGCGTGCTGCTCCATCTCCAGCGACCGGATTCGCGGGTACGCAACCGGGCGTTGATGTGGCTGCGGTGTCAGGACATGACAGAAACGGATCGGAAACTTCTGGGCGGTATCATCCCGCGAACTCAGGACGAAGATCCACAGCGACTGCTGGCTCAACTCGCGCGGCTTGCAGCGGCCGTCCACCGGCTTCCGCTGGTCATGCTCATCGACCAGCTTGAAGACATGCAAAACCTGTCGATGCCGGTCGAACGGTTTCGCAAGCTGGTGGACGTGGTCACGACACTGGCCGATCAAGTTCCTTCCGCGGTCATCGTGATCGCGTGTTTGGAGGATTATTACAAGAACAACCGCGACGCGATCGGAGGCGGGAAGCAGTATCGTCTGGAGAAGGATCCTGAGCCGATTCGGTTGTTGAGTCAACGGACACTGCCGGAGATTCGCAAGATGCTCGCTCAGCGTCTTGCATACCTTTATGAAGCCAGCGACCTCGATGTGCCGGAGAGTGATATTTTCCCATTCACCGAGGCTCAACTCGCTCCATTGGTGAGCCTTTATACTCGGGTGGTTCTCGACAACTTCCGTCAACACCACATCCGGTGTATTCAGGCCAGCGCGTGGACCGCCCCGACGTTCGGCGGGACCACATCGACGACCGAGTCCGACTCGCAATTCGACCGCAACCTGAGTCAACTGTGGAACGACTTCCACTCATCGTTCAAGGGGAACGTTCCAGACGAGGAAGAGGAACTCGCCGTCATTCTTGCTGACGCGATCCGTTCCTGCGGGGACGAACTGCCCGACCCGTTCCACTTCGGCACTCCGCAACCAGATACGAAGCACCCGAACATGATCGAAGTCGATGTCCA